>JAGUQW010000007.1 GCA_030154445.1 Spirochaetota bacterium
CTAACTCTTCTAGATCGTCTTCAACTTCTTCTTCTATCACTAACTCTTCTAGATCGTCTTCAACTTCTTCTTCTATATATCCAAATTTTGAAGCTTTATTTATTAGAGAATCAGCTGTAGTAATATCATAATTATTACATTGCTCAATATCTTGTATTAATTGAGTAATTTTATTACTATAATCTTGATTATCTTCAGATTTCATTGGTTCTTCTAATTTATATAATTGTCTAATAAAGTATAACGCTAATATAAATAGAAATATAAGAAAAATAATAATAAAAGGAGGGAGATAAAATCTATCTCCTATATAATAAATCACACGATTTCCATTAGGAATATCAAATATAGATCCATTTTTCTTTGGTAAACTATTTTGAAATGAACCATATTTAATAGCTAAGGTAGATGCTAATTCAATATTAATATTTTGAGTATCAGCTAATATTAATATTGGTGGATTATCTTCTATTATTCTTACATAATAATAAGGAATATTTAAATTTTTAAATAATATTGATGATGTAAATTCTACAATAATATAGCCTGTACTATCGTTAAGATATGGATTTCGATATTGTGTTATACCTATAAAAGTATCTCTATCTAAGAAAAAGAATTGAATATTATTTACTGTATTATTACTCCATTTCATAATTGTTGAAGAAATATTTTTATTAATTTCAGAAATATTTGTAGAAGTATAAATTACAATACCTTTGTCATCTGTTATTCTAACAGCTCTAACACCTGTAGCCATATAATTAGGAAAATCATCTATATCAAGTTGTTTTTTAGTAAAAACTTCTGCCATAAAAGAAAATTTTGAAAACTCTAAAATATTTTCCTTTAAAGGTGCTAAATTATTTTGTAAAAGTTGTTGTTGTTTAATTATTTTTTGATCATAAAATTTTTGACGAGCGAACGCTATTAAACCAGTTTGTTGAGTTAATATTATAATACTAAAAATAAATAATAGAAGACATACAACAGTACTAATCCCAAAAAATAACTTCCTTTTAAACATTTTGTCTCCTAATTTATAAAAATAAAAACTAATAATATTATAACTCAAAAATATAAAACAATCTAGTTTTTTTATATAATATTAAAAAAACCTTCTAAGCTATACTTAGAAGGTTTTTTTGTTAGATAAAATTAATTAGAATTATCTGAATAATCCATATTTGCTAAACGTTTGTAATGTTTGTACATATTTTTAGCTTGTTTTTCAGCTTGTTCAAAAAGAATTTTAGCACGTTCAGGGAATGATCGTCCTAAAGCATTAAAACGAATTTCATGTCCAATAAATTGTTGGAATAGTTCGAAATTAGGTTCTTTAGAATCAAGAACAAAAGGATTCTTACCTGCTAAAGTAAGTTCAGGATTATATCTCCATAAATGGTAATAACCTGAATCCACTGCCAATTTCTCTTCAGATTGAGCATTCGTCAATCCACCTTTTAATCCCCAAGCAATACATGGTGAATACGCAATAATTAAAGATGGTCCTGGATAGGCTTCAGCCTCTTGCATTACTTTAAGAGCATGAGCTTTATTAGAACCCATAGCAATTTGAGCAACATATATATGACCATAGGTAGTCATCATTAAACCAAGATTCTTTTTACCTGTTGATTTACCAGCATGAGCAAAAAGTGCTTGAGCACCTAAAGATGTTGCTTTGGATGATTGTCCACCAGTATTAGAATAGACTTCTGTATCTAAAACTAAAACATTGATATTTTCATGAGAAGCTAATACATGATCTAATCCACCAAATCCAATATCATAAGCCCAACCATCACCACCAAATAACCAAGTAGAAGGCTTGATGAAATAATCTTGTAAATCCTTAATTTTTTCAGCAAGAGGAGAATTTTCTGTTTTTAAAGATTCTACAATTCTATTATTTAGATCTCTTGATAAATCGGCATCATCTTTATGATCTAACCATTCTTGTAATGGAGCAATATTATTTAATACTTTTTCATTAATTGCTTGTGTAACAATTTTTTCTAATCTAACTCTTAAGACTTGACGAGCTTGATGCATTCCATAACCAAATTCAGCATTATCTTCAAATAATGAATTTGCCCAAGATGGTCCATTCCCTTCTTTATTAGGGGTATATGGTGTTGAAGGGGTTGAGCCACCATAGATAGAAGTACAACCTGTTGTATTAGCGATCATCATACGATCACCAAATAGTTGTGTTACTAATTTAATATACGGTGTTTCGCCACAACCAGGACAAGCTGCATGGAATTCAAATAGAGGTTGTTCAAACTGAACAGCTTTAGCATTTTTCTTACCAAATGGATTTTTAGGTTTACAGTTAGCAAATAACCAATCATAATTAAGTTGTTCTTCTTTTTGTGTTGCAATATCTTCCATAGCAAGAGCTTTTTTACCACCTTTACCAGGACAAATATCGACACAAGCAGAACAACCCGTACAATCTGCAACAGAAATAGAGATTTTATATTGTAAATCTGTTGCACCTGTTGTAGGCAATGTTGCCATATTAGGCATGGAAGCAACTTCTCCACTATCAATTAAGAAAGGACGAATAACAGCATGGGGACATACAAATGCACATTGATTACATTGAATACAATTATCTTCAATCCATTCAGGAACAATATCAGAAATATAACGCTTTTCATACTGTGTAGTACCAGAAATCATTGTTCCATCGATACTTATTCCGATAAAAGCACTTACAGGAAGTGAATTTCCTTCTAATTGATTGACAGGGACTGCAATATCCCTTACAAAAGCTGGAGCATCTTGATTAATTGATAATTCAAAATCACCTTCAACAGATTTCCATTCTGATTTGATTGGTACTTGTTGTAATTTTTCTGCACCACTATCAATAGCTTTATAATTCATTTCTACAACAGCATCGCCTTTGCGTCCATAAGATTTTTTAGCTTTTGCTTTCATTAATTCAACAGCTTTTTCATAAGGAATAATATTTGAAAGTTTAAAGAATGCTGCTTGTAAAATAGTATTTGATTGACGCATACCAATTTCTCTAGCTAATGTATTTGCATTAATGATATAAAAATTAATATCATTTTCAGCCATATAACGCTTCATATAATTAGGTAATTTTTCTTGAGCTTCTTCTATAGTCCATGAAGTATTAAGTAAGAAAGTACCACCTTTACGAAGACCTTTGAGCATATTATATTTATAAACATAAGACGGTAAAGAACAACTTACAAAATGAGGGTTTTGTACAAGATAAGGTAATTCAATTAAAGATTTACCAAATCTTAAATGAGAGATGGTAAAACCACCACTTTTTTTAGAATCATAATCAAAATAAGCTTGAATATTAAGATCGGTACTATCACCGATAATACCGATAGAATTTTTATTTGCTCCTACAGTACCATCAGAACCAATACCATAAAATTTACATTCTTTGATATCTTGTGCAACAATATCAATTTCATCTGTAGCTGGCAAAGATTTGAATGTTACATCATCCACAATACCTACAGTAAAATCATTTTTTGGTTCACTAATCGCAATATTTTTAAATACAGCAACTATTTGACCAGGCGTTACATCTTTTGAAGAAAGTCCATAACGACCTCCAACAATAATTGGTGCATTTTTTGCACCAGAATATGCTTCACATATATCTAAATACAATGGCTCTCCAGCTGATCCTAATTCTTTACAACGATCAAGAACAGCAATAGCTTTTACTGTTTTAGGTATAGATGCAAGAATATGTTTTGTTGGGAAAGGTCTATACAAATGTAACGCTACTACCCCTACTTTCTCACCTTTGTCATTGAGTACTTTTGCTGTAGTTGCTGCTATTTTAGCAGCTGATCCCATAAGTACTACTACTCTTTCTGCATTTTCATCACCAAAATACTCAACAACAGATAATTTTCTACCTGTAACTTTAGAAACTTGATCCATTGTTTCTTGAACAGAATCTACAAGATTATCATAATAAGGATTTCTAGCTTCAAAAGCTTGGAAATAAATATCAGGAGTTTGAGCAGTACCACGAGTAACAGGTTTGTTACAACTTAATGCTCTATCACGAAATTCTTGTACTTTTTTTAAATCTACTAATTTTACATAATCTTCATTTTCTAAAACATTAATCTTTTGGATTTCATGAGATGTTCTATACCCTTCAAAGAAATGAACAAAAGGAACACGAGATTTAACAGTCATTACATGTGCTACGATAGCATAATCATGAGCTTCTTGAACACTATTTGACGCAAGCATTGCCCAACCAGTTTGACGACAAGCCATTACATCACTATGATCTCCATAAATTGATAAAGCATGTGTTGCTACAGTTCTTGCTGATACATGAAAAACGACTGGTAATAATTCCCCAGCCATTTTGTACATATTAGGAATCATCAATAATAATCCTTGAGAAGCTGTAAATGTTACTGCTAAAGCACCACCTTGTAATGCTCCATGAACAGCACCCGCAGCTCCTGCTTCAGATTGTAATTGAGAAACTTTCATAGTATCCCCAAAAATATTTTCTTTACCTTGAACTGACCAAATATCACAAGATTCAGCCATTGGTGAAGAAGGTGATATAGGAAAAATTCCTGCAAATTCACTAAACGAATAAGCAACATGAGCAGCAGCTCCGTTCCCATCCATTGTCATCATTTTAGTAGCCATTAATAGCCTCCAAGATTAATATATATATTTTTTGATTGATATGACTTTATTTATTATGTTATAATAAGCCATCATTATAAGTATAATATAGTAACAATACTTATAAAATTGAAAAAATTTTGTTTTATAATTATTATTGACCTAAATTTTCTCTTATTCTAAATGCTTCTACAAGACTTTTTTTACCAGTATAATGAATCTGTGTTCCTACAGCGATTCCTCGTCCTAAAACAGTAATCTTCACAGATATTTCTTGTAAAAATTCTTTTAAATACATTGTTGTTACATCTGCTTCTGTTGTAGCACCTAAAGCTATAATAATTTCTTGTATATTTTTTGAGATAATATTTTTTTTCAATTTTTCAAAAGGTAGATCTGAAATAGTAACGCCTTCTAAGGGAGAAATAACTCCACCTAATACAAAATATCGTCCTTTAAATGCTTTTGATTCTTCAATGTTGATAATATCTATATTTTGTTCAACTAAACATAAAATAGACTCATCTCTCGTTGTATCTAAACAATATTGACAAATTTTGCCTTGTCCGTTAGAAAAATATCCACATTCTGAACATATTCCAACAATATTGTGTAATTCTATTAATATATTTCCTAGATCTTTTGCATAATCTATACCATAACCAGAAAACCAAATTGCTAATTTCTCAGCACTCTTTGGTCCTATACTGGGTATTCTCGTTAAAATTTTAGAAAGTTTTATTATTGATTCAGGTAACACGAAGTCCTCTACTAAAATTATTTTCCTTGAAACATTTGAGCCATTGGAGAATTTTTAAAATTCTTTTTTTGCCATCCATCTAATTCTTTAGATCCAGCTTTTATAGCTTCTTTAACATATTTAGCAAGATCTTCTTTAGATAGCTTCATTGCTTCATCTGAAAATTCAAGATGTTTTAGTGTTTTTTCACCATCAAGTGTTACTTTTACATAATCTTTTTTTGAGGTTGTCTTTATACGAATTTCTTCGAGTTGTTTTTTGTATGAATTCATTTCTTCACGCATTTTCATCATGTTTTTGACATTGTCAAAAGGTCCCATATATAACTCCTTATGGTATTTCAAATAAATTTTTAATGGTATCTTCTAAAGAATTTTCTGTAGTAATTTCCTTTTGTTGTATAGCTTGTTCTTTACTTTCTAAATTTTCTATATTATTGATAATTGATGTTTCTTCAGGATCAACTTTTTTAATAACTTGTTCTATTTGAACAGGATGACTTTTAAGGGTTTGTTTGTGTTCTTCAAATTGAGTACCAAAATTGCCTGCAATTATTTTTTTAGAAGGTGGTGAGTCTTGTTCTTTTTCAGAAATAGCAGATTCATTAGCTAGTACATATTTTTGAGTTAAAATTTGTTTATTAGAATCTCCACCTCTTCCTAATACTTTAAAAATTTCAAGGCGTAATTCAGACAACGAAATACGATTTTGATAATCAAACATCTTGAAAAGTGTGCTTTCTATCCAAAAACGCTCTGATGTTTCTTTTCTTATATTATCACACAATTCTAAAGATAAATTTAATAATATAAGTACATCTGAATCTTTTAATTTATCGAACACTTCTACTAAAAGATTATATTTTTCTTGACTAAGATCTAATAAAGAATGGTTTGGTGGTAATTTTTTCACTAATAATGCTTTTCTTAAGAATTTAGTAAAATTTTCTGCGAAAGACATCCCATCACCAATTTCCATAAGATATATATTAGCTTGTTCCAAAACTGTTACGATATCTTGAGTACTAAATGCTTGAATGATTTTCTCAAAATAAATAGTATCAGGTATACCAAGAATTTCTCGTGTAGCAGTAAGAGTAATATTTCCTTGAGAATACAAAATAACCTGATCTAAAATAGTTTGAGAATCCCGCATAGATCCATCACCAGCATTAGCAATTTCTTCCAAAGCTTCTCTTTCGTAGGTATAAGATTCTGTATCCAATATAAAAGCCAATCTTTCCATTAATATTTCTAAAGAAATTCTTTTCAATAAATAATGTTGACAGCGTGAACGAATAGTCGGAAGAACTTTGTTTGACTCCGTAGTAGCAAGCATAAAAATTATATGTTTCGGTGGTTCTTCCAAAATTTTAAGCAAAGCATTAGAGGCTTCTTTGGTAAGCATATGTACTTCATCTATAATAAATATTTTATATTTTAATGATAGAGGAGTGTACATAGCATTATCACGAATTTCACGAATTTGTTCAATACCTCTATTTGAAGCACCGTCAATTTCTCTAACATCCAGGGCTTGTCCCAAAGTAATTTCTTTACAAGCAACACATTCTCCACAAATATTAGGACTATGAATACAATTTAATAATTTTGATAAGATACGAGCTGTACTTGTCTTACCAACTCCTCTAGGGCCCGAAAACAAATAAGCATGAGGAACTTTACCACTATTAATAGCATTAGTCAGAGCTTTTGTAACATGTTCCTGCCCAACAACTTGTGAAAAATCCTGTGGTCTCCACTTCCGTGCAGTCACTTGATAATTAGTCATTTTTGCCTCAATATTATAATATACAATACACCTATATTATAATATTATTTTTCAAAAAAATTCAAGGATTTTTCATTAAAATAATAAATACCTACAATTTATAAAAAATTATTCAAAAATTTAATAATAAACACCTATAATTATTTTTTCAATAACTTTATATCTTGTTTCAGATATATAGAATATTGACAAGATTACACTAATAATTTGTATTTAATAAAATTATAAAAAAAACCTTCTTACATATAATTAAGAAGGTTTTTTATAATTTTATAAACTTTTTTTAAGTTTTCCAGAAATAGATGCTTTCACACGTTTTTTTGCAGGAATTTGGATTGGTTCTCTTGTTTTAGGATTATGTCCTGTTCGAGCTTTAGACATTTCAACTGATAATGTTGCTAATCCTGTTAATTCTACTGTTGTTCCTTCTTGTAAAGAAGCTACAACTTCAGAAACGAAAACACGCCCTAATTCAGCACCTTTACTTTTTGGTAAGCCTAATTTAGCCGCAACTGCTTCCCCTATTGCAACGTATGTCACTTTTAATGTACTCATGTAATTCCTCCATATTTTGGTTATCTTTTTATATTATATATATTAACTTACTTCTAAAAAAAATTCAAGCATTTATAATAAATAAAATAAATAAATTATTATGCAATTTAGTAAATTTGAATTTGAAACATAAAAAATTTATCAATTGTTTTGAAAAAAGCCAATTTATATAATATAAAAGTACTGCCTATACCATCTTTATACTTGAATTGAAGTGTTCGTATCCCTAAATCATCTTTATAATAATTCACTAATTCATTATTATAAATATAACCATCACAATATTCTGCACAGGAAATTTTTAAACCTCTTTTTTCTAACCAAATCTGTAAAAATTCTATATTTTGAATAACATTATAAAAAATAGTTTTATTATCTAGTATTTCAATAAAATTATTAAATAATTCTATAATTTCATCCAAACTTATTGGAAGTAAATTTACTTCACCTACTTCAATAGACACTCCCCCTAAGCTTTTTAACAAAGGATAGGGAGTATCAATCAACAAAAATTCAGCTATATTACTATTTATATTTATTTGAGACCATTTATATAATTCACTACCATCATTAAATACATGATGATCGCACAATAAATTTTCTGTCCAAGAAAATTTGGACTTTTTTTTCTTCATAATAATTCTCTTTATAATAATTTTATTAATTATTTTATTTTCCAAGTTTCTACACCATCCCAATTAGTAGGTGGATTCTGTATTAAATATTCACATCTTTGTACATATAAAGTAATTAAATAGGATATATATGGCTGTTCTTTTAATAATGAAAATTTTTCATAAGATTTTTCAAAATGACCTGCATAGTAGAACTCTTGTGCTATATGATATTGTGTATAAAATATCTCTTCATCTTGAGTAAGGGTGCTTTTGAGTTTTGGAGTATAAATTACAACAGATTGATCTTTTCCTTTTACCTTAACAGTATCCACATTAATAAATGAATACCTATTTTTATGTATTACTGCATTTTTAGTAAATTCACTTATTAAAATTGGTACTTGATAAGATTTTGTTAATCCTTCAAGCCTTGCTCCTAAATTCACCGTATCACCAATAACAGTATAATCCAATTTCTGTTCAGATCCAATATTACCAACGATTGCTTCTCCTGTATTTATCCCTATTCCTACTTGAAAAGTGATTTTACCAATTTTTGTTTGTTTTTGATTGAAATACTCTAAAGCTTGTATCATCTTTAAAGCTGCATTCAAAGCATGATCAGCAGAGTATTTGGAAACTACCGGAGCTCCAAATAGAGCCATAATAGCATCTCCTATGAATTTATCAACAATACCTTTCTGTTCTATAATTTGAGCTACCATATCTGTAAAATATATATTTAAAGACAATACTAACTCTTCAGGATCTAACTGCTCAGAAATTGTTGTAAAATCTCTAATATCAGAAAACAATACAGATACATTTTGTTTTACACCTATAAGCATACTATCTGAAGATCTATTAAGAACATAATCTATTACATCACTTGGTACATATTTTTGGAAAATAAAACGAATTTTTTCTTCTTTTTGTTTAGCCAGTACTGTTTGATAGGCGTAATTTTTTATTTGATTATATGATTTTTCTAATTCTTGTACCATATTATTAAAGTATTGACCAAGAACTCCTATTTCATCAGGATATAAAATTCTAACTCTTTTACTAAAATCCATACTATTTGTTATAGATTGTATCGTCTGTACACAATTTGTTAACGGGTGAGTTATAAAATTTACAAAAAATAATATAATTATAATTAACACAATCAGACTGATAGCCAGTATGATAAATAAATAATACATCATTTCTTTTACTGGATTATAAAAAATATTTTTATCAACAAGTAATATAAACCAACTTTGTAACTCTGTATTAGGGATGAATAATCCTACAAGTTCTATATTATCTTTTGTTTGTATATCTAACCAGCTGTTATAAGACTCTATATCAAGCTCTCTTCGATCTTCTTGTTCTTTTACTAAACGATAATAATTATCAATTTGATTTTTAGTGATAGTTTCATTCAAAGTAAATTTGTACACTGGTGTTGTGATTTCTGGGTAGTTGTATGGAATTATAATAAATAATTCATCTGTAAATTTTTGTGCATACTTTAGTATAATAGAATTATTATTGATCTGTTCTGTAATATTTTCCGAATTAAACACAAATCCTTGTTCTTGTGAAAATTGGACAGTTTCTTTTAATTTGTATCCAATAAACTCTTTTGCAATATTTGTAACACTTTTATTAGTTGTAAAATAAATTGTAATACCTAAAAAAACAAAAGCAATCAAAAATAATGGAACAACTACAAAAAGTATTTTATATTTGAGACTTTTTTTGATATAAATTTGTTTATTAGAGTTCTGCAATTCAGCAAAAGAGTGGCTATTTTTTTTATTCACTAAATTATAAAACCTGCTAGATGATAAATAAATTCTATTATAAAATACTTATTCTAAAAAATCAACTTTTCATATAAATATATTATCATAAATAATTTTGTATTATACTTAAATATGTTGTATAATATATTATAATAATTTTATCTAGAAAAAACAACACATTATCATGGAAGTAATATATGTCTCAGAATCCTAATTATTTAGAAACTTACATTAAAGAGCTAAAACAAGTTTTTTATTTAACATCTTCTATGCAAAAATCTCTTGATATAAAGCCTATTCTAAATACAGTATTAAAAGAATGTATCATGATTACAAATGCTACTAGTGGTTCTATAATGTTCAAACATCAGCATTCTAGTCAGTTATTTTTTTATGCCGAACAAGGTGTTAATCAAGATAGTATTAATTTGACTAACATGAATGTTGGTGATGGTATTGCAGGCACAGTGATTGAAGAGGGTATCCCTAAAATAATTAATGATATCATACTAGATCCCAAATATATAGCAATTAATTCTAAAGTTCGCTCTGAAATGGCACTACCTATTACTGTTAGAGGAAGTGTTCTTGGTGTTATTGTTTTGGATCATACGGACACTAATGCATTTACAGAAAAGCATCTAGAATTAATACAAATGATTTGTAGTCACACTGGATTTATTATTTCCCATTATATAGAGACACAACTTGCAGAAAAAAATAATCGTCTTTTAGAAAATATTATTAATACTTCTACTGTTACCTCAGTAGAAGAAATTTTTCAAATTTTAACAAAAGAATTAAAAGCCTATAGTACCTGTATTATTAAAAATACAGGTGAAATTCTCTTTCAAGAAGATCAAATGGCAGAAGAAATCAAAATAATCCCATCTTTATTCAAAGAATTACAAATTCAAATTCTCAAAACAGAAAACAATCAAAAAATTCCTTATACAAGAATAATTATTCCTAATATACAAAAAAATATAACATTTATTGCAGATAAAATTTATCATTTTACAGAAAATGCCAATACTGATATTAATTTTGTAAACAAAATTTTAGAATTTTCTGTAGCCCAAGATAGTATTTCTCACTACGATGAAACTCTCTCTCAATGGGCTGAGCGTAAAATGTTGGCACCTGTAGGGCATATTTACAACTTAGCAATTAGTAGTATAGAAAAAGAACTTATAGCGGCAGCTCTCAAAAAAAATAAAGACAACAGACTAAAAACATCTCAATTTCTAGGAATAAATCGTAATACGCTTAGACATAAAATGAATATTTATGGATTGGAAAAATAATTTTATGATACAAAGTCCTAGTTATAACACTTATGATTGATACCCTAAAACAAATACTAAAGAAAAATTACAATCCCTCAATAGCTCACAAACAAAGCCAATATATGAAAAATAAATTTTCTTTTTATGGTATTCCAAAACCCAAACTTCGTCAAATTACTAAACCATTTTTACAAACTTCTCTTTCCCTATTTACCTCAGAAATAATTGAGATTCTATATCAATTATTTTATGAAAATAAAAGAGAGTTTCACTATATTGCTATAGATTTATTAACAATACACATTCATAAATTTTCTTATCTTGATTTCCAACAATTATACTTATTAATAGATTTATACCCTTGGTGGGATTCTATTGATGCTTTACAAAAACCATTTTCATTATGGATTATACAACATCCAGAATATCTAAGAGAGGTATCTCTGACTTGGAACAATACAAATTCTATTTGGCAAAAAAGATCTGCCATTATTTTACAACTCAAACATAAACAAAATCTTGATACTTCATTACTAACAGAAATTATTATTTTCAACAAAAATTCTTCTGAATTTTTTATCCAAAAAGCTATAGGGTGGATACTACGAGAGTATAGTAAAACAAATCCATTGTGGATTAAAGAATTTATCGACCAACACAAAGATCTCAGCAATTTATCTAAAAAAGAAGGACTAAAATATATAAAATAACTATTTAGAAATCAGTACTATAGAATTCTACCTTAGTATCATTTAAATAAATTTAATAATATTTATTGTATATATAATTCTTTGTAGTACAATAATTAATACATTTAGTGTCATGCATCGTTTGATTTCACAGAAAAATAAAAATCGTCTTTGAAACCAAAAAGCCCTCCAATTTGTAGGAAGGCTTTTATTTTTGTTAATATGTTAATGATTATATGGCTTTGAAAAAAATACTAAGAATAAGAACAAAAATCATCGTTCCAACAAAAAAATATTTTGCTAATGGATGAAACCATATAGGTAATTTTCGAGTATTTCCCTGAGATATTTCTCGTTTACAATGATACTCATCGACTACCCAATAAATTATAATACCAGACAAAGCTGCTCCTAAAGGTACAATATAAATAGATATAACATCCATCCAAGCACCCACATTATTAGCATTTTCTAAAAATACCCCTATTCCTAACATAAAAGCACCTACGATTAACACAGCTATAGTACGATTTGTTTTGAAGCGATTTTGTAAGGCTTCTATGGGGCATTCCATCAAATTAATTAGAGATGTTATAGACGCAAAAAATACGGATAAAAAAAACAATATTGCAAAAATTTGTCCAAAAGGCATTTGCTGAAAGACTAATGGTAGTGTAATAAAAACTAAAGGTGGTCCAGCAGTAGGATCCAAACCAAAAGAAAATACAGACAGAATTACAACAAAAGCACACAATAAAGCTCCTATAGAACTATACATAGCTGTTTGTATCGCTACATCCACAATATTCACATCTTTTTTGAGATAAGAGCCATATACTACCATCCCACTACCCGCTAAGGACAAAGAAAATAAAGCTTGACCCAATGCTATTGACCAAACTTTGGGATTTCGTAACATTTCCCATTTTGGAATAAGCAAATAATCCATACCTTCTTTGATATTAGGTAAAGTGAAAACTCTTAATAAGAGTAAGATAAACAAAATATAAAACAAAGGCATCATAATTTTATTAGCTTTTTCAATACCTTTGTTTACCCCTGCTAACAAAATTATTACAGTACCAATAATTGCACTTGTATGCCATAAAAGACTTCCAAAATCACCAACTATTGCTCCAAAATAATCCCCCACTTGAGCATTCATTAAAGATCCATCTATAGATCCCCATAAAAATCTTAAAATCCAACCAACGACCACAGCATAACCCGTAGCAATACCAAGAGCACCTAACATAGGAATTGAACCTACCCAAGCTCCCCAAGATATATTTTTTGTTTGAAGAGCTTTCTCGAAAGCTCCTACAGGTCCTGTACTATACATACGACCTAAGGTAAATTCACCGATCAAGCCAACTATTCCTAATGAGATCATGAAGAAAAAATATAATAACAAAAATATAGCACCACCAAATTCTCCTACACGCCAAGGAAATAACCACACATTACCTATACCCACAGCAGAACCAATACAAGCAAGAATAAATCCTACTCGAGATTCAAAGAATCCTCTAGTTTGTGATTTCATTTACATCCCCTTGATATAACTCAAAATTATAATAGTTATCAAAATTATAGACGATAAAAAATCCTATGTCAATATTACTTTTAAAATACAAGAATTTGTATTATTTAGTATAATATGAAAAATACTTAGAAATACAACTACAATAATCATATCTATTATATCGTTAATATTTTCTATATAACATACAATCGTTGAGTAATTAGCGTATCATTCAAAAATATATTTATTAAAGTTAGCAAAAGTTTTGTCTTACTTAAAATTATAAAATCCAGCGTATGTAATATTACTATTTAATATCCAATCGTAGTATTATACAAAGCTATAAAATTTTATATAAAGTTATCCACGATAATAGATTAAAACAATGATCTTACAAAACAAAGAAGATCTATATCTACATGCATCATATAGTTTTTTTTAAAAAGAAAAAAGAATGATCCGAAGATAACTCAATAATTTAGAAAAATTTAAAAGACAAGGGAAATTACTTTTTATTATCCAGTAAAGATAAAAATCTTGCTAGATTTCTTAATTTTAAGCACTTGTATTATATCCTATATAGAAAGTATTTTATAATATTTCGAATCCATAAATAAAGTATACGACTTATTATATTATAAAGTTATAATATAATTATTCAAACGCGTTGAATAGTTATATAAAATATGGAGATAGATTATGACCAGATTATTAGTATTATTATCATTAGTTGTTAGTACAGGGGTAAGTTCTTTTGCTATGGTATCTAACTCTATCCGAGAGACTGATAGATTTCTATCACAACCAAAATCAAACGATACCAAAATATAATATATTAAAAATAAAATAGATTACAAAAAGCAAAGATAGTTAATATCTTTGCTTTTTTGATTGAAAATCATTATATTATCATATATAAATATCTTAATATTGATTTATCAAATAAATATAAATATAAAAATAATTTTTAAAACTCTTGTTTTTTTCTAATAATATTGTATAATTAAAAGAAATAATTTGTAAAAGGCAAGAATTGTGAAATCCTTGTCTTTTTTTTTGCAAAACTAAAGAGGAATTCTATGCCTGTAAATATACTTGTTGGTACCCAATGGGGTGATGAAGGAAAAGGAAAAGTAATTGATAGTCTTGGCAAAGATGTTGATTATGTTGTTCGATTTGGTGGTGGTAACAATGCTGGTCATACTGTTCATGTTGGCGGAGAAAAATTTGTACTTCATTTATTACCATCTGGTGTACTCCATTCTCATAGTATTTGTATCCTTGGTACAGGGGTAGTTATTGATCCTGCTATTTTTTTAGAAGAAATTGAAGAATTAGAAAATAGAAATTTTAATACAGATCATGTATTAATTAGTGGTAGAGCACATCTTATTATGCCCTATCATATTATACTAGATGGATTATGGGAAACATTAAAAGGTGATGACAAAATAGGAACAACTAAGCGCGGTATTGGGCCTTGTTATAGCGACAAATTCGAGCGTATTGGTCTTCGTGTAGAGGATCTTCTTAACAAAGATAATTTTGCACGAAAATTAAAAAATACATTAAATATCAAAAATCAATTATTAACTAAAGTCTTCAATAAAGACGCTTTATCTTTTGAAGAAATCTTTGATTCTTATATGATTATGGCTGAAAAATTAAAAAAACGCATTATTGATGCTGAACAAGTATTACAACTTGCTTTGAAACAAAATAAAAAAATACTTCTCGAAGGAGCTCAAGCAATGATGTTAGATATAGATCACGGTCATTATCCTTATGTTACCTCATCATCGCCTACTACTAATGGTGCTTGTGTTGGTTCTGGTATTGCTTTCAAACATATAAATAAAAATATAGGGGTATGCAAAGCTTATGCAACTCGTGTTGGAGAAGGTCCTTTTGTATCAGAGCTTCAAGACGAACAAGGGGAATGGTTCAGAGAACAAGGTGGAGAATACGGAGCTACTACAGGACGACCTCGTCGTTGTGGATGGCTTGATACTGTGGTTGTAAATCATGCCGTATCTATTAATGGACTCTCAGACATAGCTCTTACGAAAATAGATATTTTAAGTGGATTGACAGAAATTCTTATTTGTGTAGCTTATGAAATTAATAATCAAAAAATAGATTATATTCCTTCTTCTATAGAAGATAATCTATCTGCCAAACCTATTTATCAAAAAATGCCAGGATGGACAGAAGATATATCCAACTGTAAATCATTTGATACTTTACCAATATCTGCCCAAAAATACATCTTAAAAATAGAAGAATTAGTTAATTGTCGTATATCGTTCATCTCTACAGGTGCTGATAGAGATCAATTTATTATTAGATAATACATAATGAAAGAAGGATTATATGTCAGAATTTTATAATGCACCTTGGTCAGAACGCTATAGTTCTGAAAGTATGCTTGCTAACTTTTCCAATGATAATAAATATATTACTTGGAGACGATTGTGGATAGCTCTGGCTGAATCTCAAATGGAACTTGGGCTTTCTATTACTCCAAAACAAATACAAGATTTAAAAGATAACTTAACTAATATTGATTATAAAAATATCAAAAAATACGAGCAAGAGTTACATCATGATGTAATGTCACATATCAAAGCTTATGGAGATGTTGCACCTAGTGCTAAAGGTATTATTCACCTTGGAGCAACCTCTGCATTTGTTACAGATAATACTGATCTTATTCAAATCAAAAAAGGTTTAGAGATTATCCGTATTGGTCTTGTTCAAACAATAGATGCCTTATCAATTCTAGCATTAAAATACAAAGATATCCCTACACTAGGTTTTACACATTTTCAAGCAGCTCAACTAACCACAGTTGGTAAACGAGCAACTCTTTGGATACAAAGTTTTGTTATGGATTTACAAGATTTGGATTATATCTATGACAATCTTACTTTACGAGGTATCAAAGGTGCTGTAGGAACAGGTAGTGGTTTTTTTGATCTGTTTGATGGTAATTATGAAAAATTTAAACAACTTGATTCTTTAATAGTCAAAAAATTAGGATTTACAAAAAGTATTCCTGTTAGTGGTCAAACTTATGATAGAAAAATCGATTCTAAAATTGCAGATCTTCTAAATCAAATAGCACAATCAGCACATAAATTTACAAATGATATTCGCTTACTTCAATCATTAAAAGAAATGGAAGAAATTTTTGAAGACAAGCAAATAGGCTCTAGTGCCATGGCTTACAAAAGAAATCCTATCTTGTCAGAGCGTATTTCTTCTCTATCTAAATTTATTATTTCTTTAAGTAGTTCTCCTTCATTAGTTGCTTCTACACAATGGTTTGAGCGAACATTGGATGATTCTGCAAATAAAAGAGTTACGATGCCTCAATTATTTTTAGCAACGGATGCTGTATTAATACTTTGTGAAAAAATATCTAGTCGATTGACTATTTATCCTAAGATAATTGAAAAACATATTAACGAAGAACTTCCTTTTATTGCTACAGAAGCTTTGTTAATGAAAGCCGTTAAAAAAGGTGGAGATAGACAAGAGTTACATGAAATTATTCGTGGGCATTCAATGAAATCATCTGATAAAGTAAAATACGAAGCGTTGGATAACGATCTTATTACCCGATTGAGTACTGATGATAAATTTCCTCTAACTTTAGAAGAAATTACAGAAACATTAAATGCAAATAATTTTACAGGTTACGCTACAAAGCAAACAGTAGATTTTTTAACAAATATTGTAGCACCTATATTAATAAAATATCAGTCCCTTATTAAAAAGATAAGTTGATTTAGTTTTTATACTTGAAATATCTAACAATATCTATTATAATATTAAGTCTATCAGTCATTGTTAGACTAATTACATCTCATACACTCTAATTATTTGTGTAATTAATCTTTAAAATACTAATCTTTTTTGAAAACAAAATCGATACATTATGTACTAATTTAAAAATAGTTTATTTATATTTTTTATTATATATTTCACTATTTAAATATTCAGGAGTGCTTCATGAAAAAACTTATTATATTATTATCAATATTTTTAACTTCAAACTGTTCTATACTACCTGAGCTCGCAGGCGCTGTTGATCCTACTGCTCTAGATCCTGTTAATGGATTATTATTTGAAAAAAGAAGTGGATTATCTTATATATTCTTTTCTAAAGAACAACATGTTTTAATCAAAAATAACAATGAAGCTATAAATAGTTATTACAAACTCCTCCAAGGAGAATCGTATAGAGAAAATGTAATTACATACAAACTTGATGGTTGGGGTAGTTATGATGGTCAGTATATTGGAGTCTATTTAAAAAAAAACTCTCAAGGAACAGCCCTAGGAATTGTAATTCAAAAATCTAGATCTTTAGCAAGAAATGCTGCAAAAAATTTGGAAAACTCTACAGATATAAAAGATGTTGATTTAGGAAAAGTTATACAAAGTCCAGCTTTATACACTCTTAGTGCTATCAGTCCTATTGTTAAAACATCTGTAGCAGGTATATTTAAGCCAGATAATAATTTATTTATTAGTATCAATGAATTGACTCCTGAACATCAAGTAAACCATGCTAAATTGTTGAAAACTACTAAAAAAAATGATGGATCTCTTGATCTAGAAACATTCAATTTAACATTCGTTAAAAATGTATCTGATATTTCAACTATTTATCAATATACTAAAGGATCAGATGTTGTTTTAATAGGAATTAAATTTGATTTAAATAATGAATTTCCAAGATTACAAATAATTGAAAAAATTGTTAATCCCGTAAATTTAAATTTAGAGATAGCAAAATTAGAAAATGAACTTAATGAGATTATAGCTTGGGAATATGGATTTTTTAACACTATTCGTGTTTTAGATAGTTCCTTAACACCTTTTTTAAATAAAACATTTACTGAGTTTATATCTCAAAGTACAACAAGGTATAATCCTCTTAATACTTCTCATTGGTTTTTTAATGGTACAGAAGATTCTGTACGTATTACAAGAAATTATAATTTTTTTTATATTGAAGAAGATTATTTACTTGGACCTACTTTACAAAATGGAATTTTTAAACTTATAGATTTTCGTCATGATGAAGTTCAAACTTATTCTGAAAAATTTTTAAATATTACTGAAAAAAGTGGTATTAGTACTGTATTAATAGCTAATACTATAGATGGATTTAATAATCCTATTGTAAAAGTTTCATTAAAAAATTATCAGACTTTAGTACCACAATCTATAAATTTTTCATCTCTTCCTGAGATATCAAATCCAATATTAGGGGTTGATAATACAGGAGCTACTATTGCAGGGCGATCTAGTTTCCAAGCATTTGTAGATACAGCAACATCAACTATCCATTTAGTTGGTGGATATACTAATAGTGGTGCTACCCCTAGTAGTATTCCTCAGTATTTAATAGGGACAAGAAAATTACAAGATGTTTATAATTCTATATATACTATTAAAAATATTACTAGTGGAACTCCTATATATCAAGATACTACGCTTACACTAAATCATTTACCAGATCGAGATTTTCAACAAATGGTAGGTGCAACAAGCAAAAAATCACCAAAATATACTAAAGAAATATTTTGGGTATATGGTGCTGGAGCTGTTGGTAATGATAAATTTTCTTTTAATAATAATATTAACAATGTTTGGAGTACAACCCTTGTACAAGGGACTGGATTAAGAAATAGATATCATCAATCTATGGTGACTCATAATAATACTTTATTTATCATGGGGGGAACCTATTCACTAGATCCTATTGCTGTAATAGGATCTCCTATAATTTATGGTACCTATACTAATGATATAAGTATAGCTTCAACTCTTAATTCTATTTCATGGCGTCCACTAACAAGTAAAGCTGAATGGACAAGTAGAGTGCATTCAAGAGTGTTTTCTATAGGAAAAACATTAGTTCTTGTAGGTGGTATCGCAATGGATACTAGTGGTATTCCAAGCCCTACAAATGATGTATGGATCAGTGAAAATAATGGAACTAATTGGATTCAGAGACATATTGGAGGAACACCTAGTACATCATCCACAACTTTGGGTGGGGCACCACCTGTTCAAACTTCAAATCTTGAAGGTCCTCTAGCAGGAACAGAGTATAATGGTATTATTTATTTATTAGATTCAACAACACGATCTCTTTTTTATTCATCAGATAAAGGTATGAATTGGTTTAAATCAGATAAAGGATTTGAAATAAATCCTTCAACACCATTATATGGTGCACAGCTTATTGGTCTTAAAGATGAATTAATATTAATTGGTGGTCAACTTGTTCCACGAGCACCTATAATAGGTGGTCCACATAATATGGAATCTAAAATATATAGATTAAAAATAAATATATAAATTAAGACTAAAAATAAATATATTTATTTTTCAAAAAAGTATTGACATTATTTATTTTTCGTTATATAATATATTACTATTTTACGGGGTATAGCGCAGCTCGGTTAGCGCACCTGTTTTGGGAACAGGGGGCCGTAAGTTCGAATCTTACTACCCCGAAGTAAAAATGTAATGTGCCTGTAGCTCAGCTGGATAGAGCATCGACCTTCTAAGCCGTTGGCCACAGGTTCGAATCCTGTCAGGCACGATATGGTGGGTATAGCTCAGTTGGTTAGAGCACTGGATTGTGGTTCCGGGGGCCGTGGGTTCGAATCCCATTACTCACCCATTTTTGAACCCATAGAAAATAATTCTATGGGTTCAATCTTAATAATCACCCATTTTTTGCGCCCATAGCTCAGCTGGATAGAGCAACGGACTTCGAATCCGTAGGTCGTAGGTTCGAATCCTACTGGGCGTGAGGTGAAATACTATTCTACTACTTATTTTAAGTATTCATTAGCGAGAGTGGTGAAATTGGTAGACACGCTAGATTTAGGATCTAGTGCCCAAAAGGTGTGTGGGTTCGAGTCCCACCTTTCGCAAGAAAAACAAACAATCGCGGGAGTAGCTCAGGGGTAGAGCATCGCCTTGCCAAGGCGAGGGTCGAGGGTTCAAATCCCTTCTCCCGCTAGAAACCGTCCTTTAGGACGGTTTTTCTTATACGGAGTAATTTTATGAAACAAATTCTTATAATTCGTACCAAATTTCCAAATATTAATGGTATTCGTAAAGGTAAATTAATAGCTCAAGGAGCTCATGCTTCTGTGAGTGCTGTTTTTGATGGTCTTTCTCGACCTGATACTAAACATCATGTAGAACAATGGTTTACCCACGGACAAACAAAAATTGCAGTAGGGGTTCATTCTGAAGAAGAACTTTTAGACCTTTGGGAAAAAATACAAGCAACAGGTTTAGCCAGTGCTATTATCAAAGATGCTGGTAAAACAGAATTTGGAGGCCAAGCAACTCTCACAGCTATTGGATTTGGACCTGCACCTACAAATCTAGTAGATCCTATTACCAGATACCTTCCTCTATTATAAACCTTCTAAAATATAATATTAATATCAAAAAAAAACAGCTCTGATAAATAGAGCTGTTTTTTTAATATTAATATATCTTATTGATTTACTTTTTTAAATGTTCCTATGATTCCTGTTGTAATTAGTGTTCCTATTAGAATTGATAAGATATAATAACCAACATTAGTAATTAATGGAAATACAAAAATACCACCATGAGGGGCTGGTAATTGACATCCAAAAAACATTGATAAAGCTCCTGCTACGGTAGAACCTATCACACAAGCTGGAATAATTATCAAAGGATAACTAGCAGCAAACGGTATTACTCCTTCTGTAATAAAACTTGCACCTAATACATAACAAGTCATTCCAGCTTCTCTTTCTGTTTTACTAAACTTATTTTTGAAAATTGTTGTAACCAAAGCTAATGCAAGTGGTGGCACCATTCCTCCAGCCATAACTGCTGCATGAGGATAATTATTACCCGCAGAAATTGCAGCAATACCAAAAGTGAATGCAGCTTTATTTACAGGCCCACCCATATCTACTGCCATCATACCTCCTAGTATTGCTCCTAGTAAAATCAAATTGGTATTATTCATTGAATTCAAAAATGCTTCTATAGCATTATTTAATCCAGCTATGTTTTTTAATAATGGAAATAAACCTAAGCCCATTAGTAATAATCCAAAGACAGGATACAATAATACAGGTTTAATTCCTTCTAATGATTTAGGTAATTTAGCAAAAACTTTTTTCAAAATAATAATAGAATAACCACCTAAAAATCCAGCTAGTAATCCTCCTAAAAATCCACCACCACTACTAGCAGCTAATGAACCACCAACCATTGCAGGCATTAAAGCAGGTCTTTCAGCTATACCAAATCCTATATAACCAGCTAATACAGGTATCATCAAAGCAAAAGCTCCTTTTCCACCTAAAGTATTTAGAAAGGCTGCAATAGGATTATAATCAACAGCATTCGGATCAGCAGAAGTGATACCAAACATAAATCCTAAGGCTATTAAAATACCGCCACCAACAACAAAAGGTAACATATAAGAAACCCCTGTCATTAATTGACCATAAATACCTTTATTAGTACTCACGCTATTTTGATTATCTTGATTTGATGAAAAATATACAGGCAAAGAAGGCGATAATGCTTCTTTGATTAATTTAGATGATTCTCTTACTCCTCTTCCAGCACTTGTTGCAAGCATTTTTTTACCATTAAATCTAGACAAATCTAATTCTCTATCAGATGCAACAATAACTGCTTTTGCTTGAGAAATTTCTTGTTCAGTCAAAATATCTTTAGGCCCATCTGATCCATTAGTTTCTACTCTAATAGTAATATTTTGTTCTTTTGCTGCTTTTTTCAAAGCATCTGCTGCCATATAAGTATGAGCTATTCCTGTAGGACATGCTGTTATTGCAACAATATCAACGATTGCAGAAGTATTATAATTTGTCTGATCATCTATAGAAAAAACACCTTTATCTAAAAAATTTATAATTTCTTGAGGAGTTTCGAAAGCTAATAATTTTTGAATTCCACTCTCTTCTAATAAGATTTGACTAATTTCAGAAATAACTTCAATATGAAGATTATTATTATGTTCTGGAAGTCCCAACATAATAATTAAAGATACTTTTTCTTTAGTTTCAAGATTCCATACTACAGGTGTTTTCAAACGTAAAATTAATATACTAGCTTGATTAATATCTTTTAATTTCGCATGAGGCATAGCTACATAAGTGTCAATAATAGTAGGATCTATCTTTTCTCTTTTATTTAGAGCTAATAATAATTGTTCTATAGAACTTGCGTATCCTTGCTGTACAAAATGTGTTGCAATATGCTTTAAAATATCATCCTTAGTAGATAACTCCAAATCTAATAAAATATTTCCAGTTTGTAATAATTTTGTAACTTTATTCATAATTAGCTCCTGTTATATAAACTTTATATTAATTTTACGATAACATTGTTATATAATTCATTAGCTGTTTCTAAGGTACATAAATCATGAGAAAATGCTGTTCCACTACCACATGCAATAGAATATTTAAAAGATTCTATTGCATCTTGAGTATCTATATATTTTGAAATAAATCCTGCTATCATAGAATCTCCAGCACCCACACTACTGATTAATTTACCTTCTAATCCTTTTGAAAAATAAACTTGATCTTGATACAAAAAATAAGCTCCTTCGCTTCCCAAAGAAATAATTAAAAATTTAATATCATATTCTTGATACATTTTTTTAGCATACACAAGTGCATCTTGATTTGTATCAATTTTACAATTAAAAAATTCACTTAACTCTGCTTTATTTGGTTTTAATAAAAAGAGATTTGGACTATTAATGGCTTCTTTTAATGCTTGCCCTCTTGTATCAAGAACAATTTGAGTTGTTGGTGCTACCGTGTTAATTATTTGTAAATAGCTGTCTATAGGTAAATTTTTAGGTAATGATCCAGACAATACAAGATAATCCATATTCATAGATTGCAGTTTTTGTTTAAGTTGAGCAAATTCTTCAAGAGAAATATTAGGTGCTACTCCATGAATTTCTGTTTCTGTTTTTAATGTTTTTAATTTTGTATTTATCCTAGTCGTATCTTGAATAGGGATAGGAATCAAGATATCTTTGGTAAGTGATTTGATATAATCTCCTGTAAATCCTCCTAAAAAAGCAACAGCATTTGTTTCTTTTTTAAGATTTTTTAAGACATTTGAAACATTAATACCTTTGCCACCAGCAAAATATTCAGAGCAGCTAGACGATAAACTTTCTCCTTGAGTTAATACATCTATACTAATATGATAATCCACTGCTGGATTTAATGTAATCGTTGTAATCATATTTATCTCCTAAATAAAAATAGATAGATATTTTATAAGAAATCTATCTATTTTATTTTAAATTGTGAAGTCACTACCAAGATAGGTGCGTCGAGCCTCTTCGTTCTCTACTAGATCTTGAGCTGTACCACTAACAAGAATTTGACCATCATAACAAATATAAGTCCTATCAACAATTTTCAATGTCTCACGCACATTATGATCTGTTATAAGAATTCCTAAACCCCACTTACTTCTTAATTCCAAAACTAAGCGTTGAATATCAGCTATCGCTATTGGATCAATACCTGTAAATGGTTCATCCATTAATAAAAATCGTGGCTGAATAGCCAAAATACGAGCAACTTCTGTTCTACGCTTTTCACCTCCAGACAAAGTATAACCCAATTGTTTTCTAATTTTATGCAGTCCTAAATCTGTCAATAATGATTCAACTGTCGTATTTATTTCATCTTTATTTAATCCACGAATTTCAAGAACAGATCTAATATTATCTTCTACACTCAGTTTACGAAAAATTGATAATTCTTGAGGTAGATATCCAACTCCACGCCTTGCCCGTTGATACATACGAAGATGCGTAATATTATCACCATCCAACAACACTTCACCATCATTAGGTCTTAAAAGACCAACAAGCATACTAAAAGTAGTCGTTTTTCCAGCTCCATTTGGTCCTAAAAGCCCAACAACTTCTCCAGGTTGAACATGTATAGAAATACCTTTTACAACAAGACGTTTTCCATAAGATTTTCGAAGATTGTTAGCAACTAGTCCGGATAAAATTTGTATATTTTCACTACCTTTTATAATACTCATAATTTAACTCGTGTAATAGATTAATTTAGATAATGTGTTTTTCAAATCTTTTCTATGACTAATAATATCTATAAATCCATGTTCTTGTACAAATTCAGCTCGTTGAAATCCTTCTGGTAATTTTTGTTTGATTGTTTGAGAAATAACACGAGGGCCGGCAAATCCAATTAAAGCTTTTGGTTCAGCAACAATAAAATCACCCAACATAGCAAAAGAAGCTGATACTCCACCCGTAGTAGGATGAGTAAGAACCGAAACATACAAATACCCCATTTCACTATGTCTTTGTAAAGCTGCAGAAGTTTTAGCCATTTGCATTAAAGAAACAATACCTTCTTGCATTCTAGCTCCACCAGAAGCACAAACAATAATCATAGGAGATTTGTCTTTAGTTGCTTGTTCTATAGTTCTTGTAATTTTTTCACCTACAACAGAACCCATACTACCACCCATAAATCCAAAATCCATACAAGCAATATTAACAGAAATCCCATTAATAGTACCTTTTCCAGTTCTAACAGCATCATTAATATTTTTTTGTTGTCGTGTTATTTTTAATTTATTTTCATAAAAGACTTCTCCATCAAAAAAGTCTAAAAAATCTTTTGACAAAAGATCAGCATTTGTTTCAACAAAAGATTTCTCATCCAAAAGAAGCCCCATTCTTTCTATTCCAGTTAATCTATCGTGATTATCACATGCTGAGCATACTTTATTATTAATTATATATTCATCCATAGGAACAGAAGATAAACATTCTTTACATTTGTATACATTGCTATTTTTATCAGTTTTGTTAGTGTTGTTTTTATTCTTTATGTTAAACCACGACATATCTTCCTCGTTAGTATTATTTATTTGTTTTAGCTTGTTCTTTTAGTTCTTCTAGTGCCTTATCTTCTAAAACTTTTAATTCTTCAAAAGTTTTAGCAGTATGGAAATATTGATAATTTGTTACTATTCTTTTATCTATAGCAACTTCTAATGCTTTTACTAATTGAGCATCTAATTTAAGATTATAGAGTGTATCAGAAGTTGCCTGTTGGCGTTGTAACACAACAAATCCTAACACTTCTCTAGTAATATTGTATCCATCTTTGATTAATTTTTCATATAATTGATTGATTTTTTCTTCTGTTACATTTTGTTTATTATCTTGTAAAAAATCTGCAATATAATTTGTCATTTGAATTTGAATAACACTTGTTTTTTGAGCATCTGTCAAAGTATCATACCACAAACCTACCTCAATATCTGGTTTGATTCCTATTTTAGCAATAGTATTACCAGAAGGAGAATAATATTTTGCAATAGTATACTTTAGTAAAGAACCATCTGAAAGAGGATATGTTTTTTGTACACAACCTTTACCAAAGGTTGTTTTACCTACAAATACTGCTCTTCCTGTATCTTTTAGAGCTCCTATCAAAATTTCAGATGCAGATGCAGAACCTTGATTCCCTAATATTGTAATAGGTATATTTTTACTCACTAGCGTATTTCTTGGAGTTGCTTTAAATTCAAAATTTTCAGTAAGAATTCTACCTCTTGTATATACAATTAGTCCTTCTTCTAACAGCATATCTGCTATTTTTGATACCCCAGATAACAAACCACCAGGATTGTTTCTTACATCAAGAATCATACTGTCTGGAGTTTCACTAAGAGCTTTTTTTAATATTTTTTCGAACTCTTTTTCTGTAGGAATTCCAAATTCAATAATTTTAATATAAGCAATTTTTTTATTTTCATAAGGAATAACAGCATATTCTACAGTATCAATATCAATTTTAGCTCGTTTTAATACTACTTGAAAAGATTGTAAAATTCCAGGTCTTACAATAGTAAATTTTACTGAAGTCCCTAATTTTCCTCTAATTTTACTCACAGCTTCTAAAGAAGTTAACCCTTTAGTACTTTCTCCATCAATTTCAACAATTTGATCACCCGCTTGTAAGTCAGCCTCTGCTGCTGGAGTTCCTTTAATAGGTGCTACAACAGTAAGCCAATTATGACGCATCTCAATTCTTATCCCTACTCCATAAAAGGTAGCATTAAGAGTTGTTGCAAATTCTTCTGCAATTTCTGGTGATAAAAAATCTGTGTAGGGGTCTTCTGTAGAAAATAACATCCCTCTAATAGCTCCAGAAAGCAATGTTTTGGAATCTACTTTATTAATATCTACATATTCATTTTGAAGAATTTGATATGCTTGTCTAAACATATCATAATAACGAAAATAGTTTTCATCTATTACCGCATCCTGCCCAAATAAATTACCATTCACTTTATCTTGTCTAAGATTATTTACAAAAACACCTGTAAAAAAGGCTAATCCTATAGAAATAATAAAAACTACACGATTATTAAAAAAGGAAAATTTTTGATTGTTCATAATATAGCCTCCAAGTGGCTTAAAAAATAAAATATTTACATATCATAACTCAATTTTAAATAAAAGTCAATTATACCAAATATCTCTAAGTAATTATTAATAATAAAATAGCTATTTTAGATAATATATGATATCATATTCTTTTTAATCTTATAAAAATATAGAGAGTTAATATGATAGTAGAATATTTCAAAGAATTCATTAATATTATTGCTGGAACCACTACTCGTAAATTTGGCGATTGTTCTAACAAATTAATAATACCCAATCAAATCCCAGCTTTTCATCAAAAATTAATAGATTTATATTTTATGAATTCTCTCACTACAGCCAAACTTATTCATACAGATCTTACCTTAAATATTAATACTGATAATTTATCACTTAATGCTGATGCTTTGATCACAGATCATCCTAAACAACTTATTGCTGTTACTACAGCTGATTGTATCCCTGTATTTTTATATGATCCGATAAATACTAAGATCGGTATTGTTCATAGTGGTCGTATGGGATTGAAAAAAAAAATTACTATTAAAAGTATACAAAAAATGTCACAAGAATTAAATATTTCTCTTACAGACCTTCAAGTACAAATAGGTCCTCATATCTGTCATATGTGTTATGAGGTAGGTTCTAACATTTTAAAAGAATTTGATATTTCTTGTTCTACAGAAAAAGGATATCTCCCTATGGAAAATATCCTTATTAATGATCTCTTAGCACTTGGTATTACACGAGACAATATACGACCTAGTGATTATTGCACTCATTGCTCTAAAGATAATGAGGGAGAGAAAAAGTTTTATTCTTATAGAAATAATGGAGAAACAGAGAGAATTTTATCTTTTATAGGAATAAAATAATATTATTACAATTCTCTTCTTAACGAAATTCCACCATATACAAATTTCATCCCCGTTTTTAACAATATTTTTTGTGTTTCATAATCATGTGCACATACCCAAGATTCTACCATAGCAAAATTTGGAAGACTACGAATCGTCGTATTAATAAATTCTGGTAAAAATTGTCCTCTATTCTCACTTTCAAACAAATCATTTATTGTCCACAAACTACCTTTAATTTTATAATACTCTTCTCTTGCTTTATCCCTTTTTATAGTCAAAGATAATATTGAATTATTTACCTTACGCTTTATCCATTGAAGATCATTATTTTGAATTTGTAACATAATTTTTTCAATCAAAAATCTATGTAATCTATTATGTGATATTTTAGGATCATAAAACCAAGGAATAGCTCTTTTTAACAAAATATTTATAGGAAAATTTTTGAGATGAAGATCTACTTGTTCAAAATTCAATAGTTGGCTAAAAGGTTTATTATCGTCTTTATAAATACGATAAATATTCCAGTTCAGAATAGTATTAAAACCTTGTTTTTGATACAATGACAAAGCATTTGTATTGCCACAATCAGTTCCTACTCTAACAATCGTAATATCTTGTTCTCGCCATTTTTCAAAACAATATTTTAATAATCTTGTTGCTATTCCTTGTTTTCTATATTTTTCATCTACTGATAAAAATAAAATAGAAATATATTGTTCTTCTGTTGTAGAAATATAATTTGAAAGTTCTTTTTCTACGATAAAAGAAATAAATCCTACTACCTTATGATTGATACAAGCTACTAAAATTTTTATTTTTGAATTAGAAAATTGAGTATTTACTAATAAAGGAACCTTCACATCTGTTAGATTCCTAAATTTTTTATCTATCATATAAGGAGTTAATTCAAAATTATTTCCTAAAGCTAATATAGCTGATTCGTCTGTTTGATTAGCATTTCTAATAGTAAACATTATTTTCTATTTTCAATAAATTGATTAATAATTTGATTCCCTTCAGGAGTTGAATCAGCATATTCTAAAAAAGTCTTTAAATAAGCTTTGTGATTACCTGTATCCAAAACTTTACCTTCTAATTTTTTTACAAATAATTTTCCCTTTTGAGCTATACTCATCATAGCACCCATAGGATAAAATTCCCCAGTTGTATGTGATTTGTAATCTTCTTCTAATGCTTCTAAAAATTCAGGTGTATAGATAAAGCGTCCTACAGATACCAAATTAGAATCAATCTCTCCAGTTTTTGGCTTTTCTACAATACGAGTTACATAAGATAGATTGTTCTGTTCTTTGTATTCAATTACTCCATAAGCTGAGATATTTTCTAATTCTTCTCGCGCTGCTAAAACAGAACATTTGGTTTGATTATATACTTCTAACAGTTGTTTTGCTCCTCCAATTTCTCCAAGAATTATATCATCTGGGAAAAATGCGATAAACGGTGCATCTTGAAGTAATGATTTAGCGGATAATATAGCATGTCCTGTTCCTTTCATCTCTTGTTGACGAATAAAAATAACATTGAATTTAGTCGCTCTTTTTATTAATGCTAATTCTTCTTTTTTACCAGCTTTAGTAAGTAATGCTTCTAATTCAGGATCTCTATCAAAATAATCTTCGAGAGCTTTTTTTCTTCTATTAATCAGAATTACCAAATCTGTAATACCAGCTTCTTCACATTCATCTAAAATAAAATCCATTACTGTTCTATCGAAAATAGGAAATAATTCTTTCGCTAATGTTTTGGTGGCTGGAAGATTTCTTGTTCCATATCCTGCTGCTACAATAAATGCTTTCATTCCTACCTCTTGTATATTATTTGTGATGTGTTTTAAAAGTTTTTAACCAAGCAATAATAAATTCATCTATTTCACCGTCCATAACCGCTTGTGCATTTCCCTTTTCAACCCCTGTTCGATGATCTTTTACAATAGTTGAAGGTTGAAATGTATAGGATCTGATTTGGTTACCCCATTCTACAGATTTTTTTTCTAGTGATTTTTCTAATGATTCTTGGTCTTTTTTTTGTTTTTCTAATTCATATAATTTTGATTTTAGCATCTTCATTGCAGAATCTTTATTATTTATTTGAGAGCGTTCGCTTTGACAACTTACGGCTAATCCTGTAGGTATATGAGTGATACGAACAGCTGAGGATACCTTATTGACATGTTGTCCTCCCGCTCCACTAGCTCTAAAAGTATCAATACGCAAGTCTTTGTCATCCATAATGATCTCTATAGTATTATCAATTTCTGGAGATACACTAATTCCACAAAATGAGGTTTGTCTTTTATTTTGAGCATTAAAAGGAGACAAACGAACTAATCGATGAATACCATTTTCAGCGGTAAGATATCCAAAAGCATAAGTACCTTTAATAAGTAAGGTTGCATCTTTAATACCTGCACCATCACCTACTTCTAAGGAAATAATTTCTGTTTCAAATCCTTTTTTTTGTGCCCATCGTTGGTACATTCTTAATAACATTTCAGCCCAATCTTGAGATTCTGTACCACCTGCCCCTGGATGAAGATTAAGATAAGCATTACAATGATCCATTTCTCCATTCAATAGGATACAAATTTCTAATTCATCTAGCGTACGACATTGCTTGTCATATTCTTTAGTCAATAGAGCTAGTTCCTTTTCGTCATTTTCTTCTTCGGCTAAGGCAACATATTCTACTAGATCATTAATAGTATTTTCCAAGAACAACCAAGGGGCTAAATATTTGTCTAAATGAGAAATATCTGAATTAAGTTTTGTTATTTTCTGATGATCATCCCATACAGAAGGATCTTCTATTGATTTTTTAAGTATTTCTAATTTATGAATATCTCTATCAAGATCAAAGATACCTCCTATCTTGTTGAAATAATTGTTGTAAAGCTAGAGATCTTTCATATAATATTCCCATGAATTAAACCTCTAAATTAATAATTTCTAATTGATGGGTTATATCTATTAATTCTCGCGAGTCTACTGTTAATTTTTTCCCTCTTTTAGAAGAAAACAATTTTCGTAAGAATCGTAGGAATTGCTTTAATTTTTGAGTAATATATTCTATAATTATTTTTAAAGAAAAATTTCTAGTCATCATAAATTTTTGTATAAGTTGCAAATGATAAAACATCATTTTACCAATTTGAAACAATACCACTACGATTCCGAATAACAATATACATGCTAAAATATCAAACATAATTGCCTCCTAATTATACTAACAAGATAATCGTTCCATTGATCTATTTTTACCCAAAACTGGTAATATTAAAAACATTTCAGGTCCATGAGCTTTACCTGTAAGAATACCACGAATAGGCATAAATAATTTTTTACCACTAAATCCTGTCTGCTCTTTTACACTATTTGTAAGATCTTTATAAACATCTTTGTCTATAATTCTTGTTTCTGCCTCTAATGCTTTTTTGAAAGACGCGACTACTTGCTGTGCTTCTTCTGTTGCTAATAATTCTTGTATTTCTGTATCTATTGTATAATTTTCTACAAAGAAATAATCAACAAAATTAGTAATTTCTGATAAATAACTACAATTACCACGAACAATTTCTATAACAGATTTGAGATAAGCTTTATCACTTAGGTCGTAAGACTTTGTTAATAAATAAGGAATACATAAATCTACAACACGATCTAAATCAGCATCAGCAATATAATGTTTTGAAATCCAATTTAAGCGTTTAAAATCAAATACACTTGGAGATGCCGATACTCTATTAATATCAAACTGTTTTATCATTTGACTAACAGGCATTATTTCTTCTGCAGTAGGACTAGACCATCCTAATAATACCAAAGCATTACAAAGAGCCTCTGGTAAATATCCTAAACGACGAAATTCATCAATACTAGTTGCTCCATGACGCTTAGAAAGTTTTTGTCTATCTTCTCCCAAAACAAGTGCCATATGTCCAAATTTTGGTTCTGGTTCCTTTAGTGCTTTATAAATCATTTGTTGACGAACAGTGTTAGAAAGATGCTCATCAGCACGAAGCACATGAGTGATTTTCATAGTGAGATCATCTATCACAACAGCATAATTGTATACAGGTATACCATTAGCACGAACAATAACAAAATCACCAACCATCCCTTTTGGAAATACAATCTCACCCTTGATCATATCATTCAATAAAGTATCTTCTTCATAAGCTCTGAACCTAATTACAGGGATTATTCCTTGTGCTTCAAAAGATTTTTTCTGTTCTTCTGTTAGTGAACGACAACGCCCATTGTAATGAGGTGGTCGAGATTCTGACTCAGCTAGATCACGCTCTACTGTTAATTCTTCTGCAGAACAATAACATTTAAAAGCGTTACCTGTTTCGAGAAGTTTTTGAGTATAAATTGCATAAGTATCACCACGCTCTGTTTGAAGATAAGGACCATAATCCCCACCTACTCTAGGACCTTCATCCCAATCTAAACCTAACCACTCCATATCATTAAGTAATAAATCTATATATTCTAGTTTGGAGCGTTCTTGATCTGTATCTTCAATACGAATGATAAATTTACCTTGTTGACTACGAGCAAAAAGCCAAGCAAAAAAAGCTGAACGAACATTACCAACATGTAGGTGACCTGTAGGTGATGGAGCAAAACGAGTACGAATCATAATATTTTCCTCTTTATCATTTTAACATAAATTTAATATAACTATTATAGCTAATTTTTTGATTTTTTTCAAGCTTTTCTACAAATCTCTTTAGAATCAAATCAAAAACAACCTCTAATTGAGAGGTTGTTTTTGATTATTATTTGTATATGCGTATTACCATTATCCTACAATCTTACTTGTCAGCATACAATATTTTATATAAAAATCATATTGAGCTATTTTATAAATCATTTTAATATATCTATACAATAGATTTTTGTATGAATTTCACGAGTACCCTTATACTTATTGAAGATCTATATTTTTTTCATTCATAAAAGATGCTACATGTTTGGGAAGTAATTTTCCTTTTAAATTATATGTCTTGGCTGCTATAAATAAAGGGCGTTGAAGAACTTCTGTATGAATTCTAGCTATATATTCTCCTATTAATCCCAAAGCAAATAAAATAGCTCCTGAAAAAAATACCATCACTACCATTAATGATGTCCAACCAGGAGTAGAATAACCTAAAATTCGAGAAGTTAAGGCATAAATCACTAAGATTATTGATATAGCAACAGAAAAAACACCTAAGCCTTGTATGATCTGAATAGGAGCATAACTAAATGAAAATAGTCCATCTTTAGCCAAGTTAAGCATTTCTTTCCAGCCAAATTTTGTTTCTCCAGCAAATCTCTCTGGTCGGTCAAATTCTAATTCAATTTGCTTAAATCCTAACCAAGAAACAATAGCCCTATTAAAACGATTGTGTTCTTTCATATTAATAACTATATCAACAATAGCTCTATCCATCAAACGAAAATCACCTACATCTTTTGGGATATTTGTATAAGAAAGTTTATTTAAAATACGATAAAATAAATATGCAGTAAAACGCTTTAGGATAGTTTCTCCATCTCTTTTTAATCTCTTTCCATAAACTACATGATAACCTTCATTCCATAATTCAATCATTTGAGGAATACATTCTGGAGGATCTTGTAAATCTATATCCATTAGTATTACTGCATCACCTGATGAATAACAAAGACCTGCATATATAGCACTCTGCTGTCCTTTATTAGAAGCTAATGATACTATTTTAACACATAAATTTTGTTCCGCATATTCTTGTAATATTGATAAAGATTTATCTTTTGAACCATCATCAACAATAATTATTTCATAATTATTAATTTGATATTCTGTTATTTTTTTGACAATAGTCTCTAAAGTATGGATAATAACATCTTCTTCATTATAACAAGGCATAACGATAGATAAAATTTTTTCTTGCATATATTATTCCTATAATATTTATTATTAATAATAATAGCCTACCCTTTGATAATTGTCAACTATCTATCTATAATATTAAACTATAAAAACCAAAGAACGCCTCATCAAAATTAATCGATATTCAAATATTAATTATGTATAATAATAGATACTCTTAATTATACATAGATGTATTCTTATTACTTATACAAAAAACTTGTTAAAAAAAATTATCTATACTATACTATCCTTAATAAATAAGGAGTTGTTTATGAAATCTACAATGAATTTTAAAAAAATTTGGGAAGCTTATCACTTCCCTATTATACTGTTAAGCTCCATTGTTATTGGTAGTATTCTTGGTGTCAAGATGGGTACAAATGCCAAGATATTCAAACCTTTCGGCGATATATTTATTAATGGGATGTTCACTATTGTTGTACCTTTAGTATTTGTAACTATTAGTAGTTCTATTTCTAGTATGAGTAATCTCAAAAAACTTGGGCATATTCTTAGAAGTCTATTTATAGTTTTTATTTCTACAGGTTTGGTAGCAGCAGTGTTAATACTAATCGTTGTTTCTGTTTTTCCACCAGCTCTTGGGGTTCAATTAGAAACAGCTTCTGTCGAATTACAAAAACCATTTGAAACAGGTTCTCAAATCGTCAATACATTCACTGTAAATGATTTTCCTTTATTACTATCCAAAAGTCATCTTCTTCCTTTAATTATTTTTGCATTATTATTTGGTTTGAGTATTAATCTAGCTGGTGACAAAGGCAAACCTATTGCTAAAGCATTAGATTCCTTATCAGAAGTGTTTTTAAAAATGATAGGTTTATTAATGTATTATGCACCCATAGGTCTTGGAGCTTATTTTGCTGCATTAATCGGCCAATATGGACAAGATTTGATAGGTTCTTATACAAGAGCAATGCTCATCTATTATCCTTTATGTATTGCCTATTTTATCTTTGCGTTCCCTATTTATGCTTTTATTGCTGGAGGCAAAGAAGGAGTTCGTAGATTACAATATATTGTATCACCAGCTATCACAGCTTTAGCAACACAAAGTAGTATTGCTACAATTCCTGTCAATCTTGAAGCATGTGAAAAAATAGGTGTTCCAAAAGAAATTAGAGATATTGTATTACCTATTGGTGCTACTGCCCACATGGACGGAACTGTTATTGGTACTGTATTAAAAATATCATTTCTATTTGGTATCTATGGTATTCCTTTTACAGGAGTAGAAACATTTGCAACAGCTTTGTTGTTAGCACTTGCTGGGGGAATTGTGATGTCTGGTGTTCCTGGTGGGGGACTAATAGGAGAGATCTTTATTGTTTCTATGTATGGATTCCCACCCGAAGCTTTTCCTATTATTGCGACTCTTGGATATTTAATTGATCCTCCTGCTACTATGATTAATGCTACTGGTGATACAATAGCATCAATGCTTGTAACTCGTATGGTAGAAGGTAAAGATTGGATAGCTAATAAATTAGCATAATCAACTATATGACTAATCACAAAAAAGCACAGGATAATTTCTTGTGCTTTTTTACAACAGTATTATTACTATTTATGATAATTTATTATTATAATAATTAATGAAGGAGTTTAATATGTTCATTAACAAATATATAGATCACACCATCCTCAAAGCTAATACAACAGAAAAACAAATTCAACAATTATGCACAGAGGCTATAGAAAATCAATTCTATGCAATTTGTATTAATGGCTCTTATGTTTCTTTAGCACAAAAATTGCTAAAAAACACTAATATACACATTGCCGCTGTTATTGGATTTCCTCTTGGTGCTATGAGTACAGAATCAAAAATTTTTGAAGCTAAACAATGTGTCAAAGATGGGGCTACAGAAATTGATATGGTTATTAATATTGGATTTCTCAAAGACAAAAAATACGATCTTATCCAACAAGAAATCACACAAATAAAACAAGCAATAGGATCACATATTCTTAAAGTAATTATCGAGACTTGCCTCCTTACTGATGATGAAAAGCGTAAAATGTGTTCTATTGTTATTAATTCTGGTGCCGAATATATAAAAACATCTACAGGATTTAATAGTAATGGCGCTACCAAAGAAGATTTAACTCTCATGCTTGAAGAAGTTCAAGGAAAAATTTTGATTAAAGCTGCTGGAGGAATTAGTAATACCCAAATAGCTCAAGATTATATTAATATGGGTATAATGCGTTTGGGTACTAGTTCTGGTATAGAACTTATAAAAAACACAGCTATTAACAACGAAAGCACCTATTAAAAATACAAGATCCTATAATAAAATACAGAAAGCCTCTCTTACTTAATTATAAGAGAGGCTTTCTGTATTAAAATTTATAATTTTTTATCAGTTTTTTCTAACTGCTAGTTGGGATCATTTTCAGCTCAACAAATTCCCTGAATTAACTCTGTATCAATATTGAAATTAATAATAAGATACATATATCATCAAAATCGGGGTAATTTTATTATATATTATACTTTTCTTTTAATTGTTGAATAATACCTTCAGATTCTAATACTTGTAAAGCCTCATTCAATTCTTTTTTAAGTGTCTCTTGTCCTTTATTCATAGAAATTGCATAACCTTCATTTATCTCATTCTCTACAATACCTAATATAGCTAAATCTGGATTTTGTTCCATTTGTAATTTTGCAGCAATAGAAGATAATATAACTCCATCAATTTTTTGGCTTTTAAGATCTAAAATAGCACCTGTATAATTATTATATAATACTGGCACTACTTGAGGTATAGTATTTAATATTGTTTCTTGAATAGATCCCAATAGTACGCCTATTTTTCTATTTTGTAAATTGTTAATATCTAATTTAGATACATTATTAGATAATTTAATTATTACTTGAATATCTCTACTATAATTATCTGTAAAATCTACAACTTTTTGACGATCTATTGTTGGCGAAATTCCAATTAATATGTCTACTTTTTTAGCTTGAAGGGCTGCTATCAAACCATCAAAAGTCATATTTTCAAATTTATAAGTATATCCAGCTTCTTCTAAGAGATATTTTACCAATTCTACATTAAATCCAACAAACTCATTTCCTTCTAAATATTCATATGGTGCATATTCTGCATTTACTCCTATTTTAAGATGTTTTGTATTATTATTTTTTTGACAAGATACTAGAATCATAAGCATGACTAATACTATTATTTTTTTCATAAAATTTTCCTTATTTATATATATTATTATTTCATAATAATTGTTTTATATTATATCTTATAAAATATAATTCTGTCAATATTTTGTCATAGTCATATATATAGTTATTTTATTCACTTAATAACATATTCCAATATAAATCAAATACAATTAGAATGTATGATAAAAAATTTATTGACATGAGTTTATATTATATTATAATACAGTATATTATAATATAATAAAGGAGTATAAGATGAAACATTCACTACATAATTTGATATCATCAGATTTAATTTTTTTAGATCAATTATTTAACAATAAAAAAGCCTTTGTTCAGTATGCTTCTGAAATACTTGTACAAAAAGGATTGTGTACTGATAGTAAACAATTTTATAAAGATGTTCTTAATAGAGAAAGTTTGTCCAGTACAGATTTTGAGGAAGGAATTGCTATCCCTCATGCAAAAAGTAGTGCTATCTCAAAAGTTAGTATAGTTATAACAACCTTAAAAAATAAATGGAAAAATACAGAAGGTCAAAATCCTATTTCTGTAGCTTTTTTACTTGCTATCCCAAAAGAAGCTAATGATGAACATATAGAAATTTTAAGTAAGTTGTCCGTACTTCTTCTTAAAAAAGGATTTATAGAAAAATTAAATAGCACTAGCTCTACAGAAGAATTTATTAATATTCTTACTAAATTTGAAACATCAGACAATATTAATACTTCTAATGAACTACCTCAAATTGTTGCTGTCACAGCATGTCCTATAGGTGTCGCTCATACCTATGTTGCTGCTCAAAAATTACGGGATATGGCTCAAGAATTGAATATCTCTATCAAAGTAGAAACACAAGGATCTATAGGTATCGAAAACAAACTAACTAAAGCAGATATAGAATCAGCAAAAACTGTTATTTTAGCATGTGATAAAGCTATAGATAAATCTCGTTTTGTAGGAAAAATTATTATTGAATGCAGTGTCAAAAAACCTATTACTAATAGTAAAGAACTCTTACAAGATGCCTTACAACAAAAAGGTATTCTATTAGAATCAAGCTCAGGCTCATCTTCTTCCTCTTCAGAAGATAAAACACCTTTTTACCGTTATTTAATGGGTGGTGTTAGTGCTATTATTCCAGTAGTTGTTGTTGGCGGTGTTTATATTGCCCTTGCTATTGCTATGTCTGGAGTTGAAGTAGGTACAGGAGTTAATATTACAAATCCTTTACTCCAAAAAATGGAACAAGTTGGTGGTTTAGCATTTGGGTTAATGATTCCTATATTAGCAGGTTTTATTGCGATGAGTATTGCTGATAAACCAGGATTAATCCCAGGAATGGTTGGTGGAGCATTAGCTGCTCAACTAGGAGCTGGATTTTTAGGTGGTATTCTTGCTGGTTTCTTAGCTGGATTTTTTGTCAGTAAATTAGTAAAAATAAAGCTACCTCAAAATCTCATGGCTATTATGCCCATTTTTATAATACCTTTAGTTGGTACAGGTTTGACTGTTGCGACACTTTATATTATTGGTAGTCCTATAAAAGGATTCATGGATAGTATGACTCTATTTTTACAAAATATGCAAGGTAGTGCTGTCTTATTAGGGGCTATTATTGGTGCTATGATTGCTTTTGATATGGGTGGCCCTGTTAATAAAGTAGCATTTTTATTTGGTGTCTCTATGATTCAATCTGGAGTTCCTGAAATCATGGGAATGGTAGCCGTTGCTGTTTGTATTCCACCACTAGGAATTTGGCTTGCAACTCAAATTCGTCCTGTATTATTTGATAAACAAGAAAGAGAGGCTGGTAATGCAGCTTTAATTATGGGAATGATAGGTATAACAGAAGGGGCAATACCTTTTGCAGTTGCAAATCCAATTCGTGTTATTCCTGCACTCATGACTGGAAGTATGGTTGGGGGAATGCTAGCGGGACTTTGGAAAGTTGGGGATTATGCTCCTCACGGTGGACCTATTGTTTTACCAGTTGTTAATAATCCTATAGGATTTATTATTGCGATTTTAGTTGGAACGACAGTAACAGCACTGACTCTTATATTCTTATTATCACAACAACAAAATAAAAAAGCTCAAAATATTTAATTAAAGATTTTTTGATTATTTAATTATTTTTTATATCAAAATTGATTGCTATAGGCTAGAAGAATTTTCTATAATATAAATATCATCTCGAGAGATATAATATTTATAAGGAAAAATTCTATGTGTATGAAGAAAAATAAAATAATATTATTTATTATTACAACTATTACATTAATATCATGTGTTGGATCAAACAAAAATGTAGTTAATGTATATTCTACTCGTCACTATACTGTTGATGGGGAAATATTTGATGCATTTACTAAACAAACAGGCATCAAAGTTAATATTATCAAATCTGATCCCGATGCTCTACTTACTCGACTTGAACAAGAGAAAAAAGCTCCTCAAGCAGATGTTTTTTTTACAGCTGACTACCCTCGTCTTTATAGAGCAAAAGAAAAAGGATTATTAGAAGCTATAAAAACAGATACTTTATTGGCACAGACTTCTCCAAAATACAGAGATAAAGATAATTTTTGGTATGGTATGAGCCTACGCCTGAGAATTATTGCTATAGACACTAATTGGACAGGAGCTCGGCCTTCTACCTATGCTGATTTAACTAATGAAATCTACAAAGGTAAAATATTAGTACGTAGCGGTAGTAATGCTTACAATATCTCACTAATTGCTTCTCTTTTAGCACAGTGGGGTGAAACAAGAACTAAAGAATTTCTTAAAAGATTTGTAGCAAACTTTGCTCGTACTCCTGAAGGAAATGATAGAAAACAAGTTGCTGATATTTATGCAAAAAAAGGTTCTTTAGCTATTATAAATACTTACTATATGGGACTTATGTACACTTCTGTTGATCCAGAAGTTCAAAATGCAGCTAAATCAGTAGATCTTATCTATCCACAAGATACTCATTTTAATATTAGTGGTTTTGGTGTTATTAAAAATGCAAAAAACAAAGCAAATGCTATCAAATTATTAGAATTTGTAACTAGTGACTATGCTCAAAATAAAATCACTTTAGAAAATTTTGAATATCCAGTAAATCCTAATGTTGCTCCTACTGATATATTCCTAAAATGGTCAGATAGTCCAAAAATGGATAATGTTGAGCTTGATGCATGGGGTTCCTATTATGAGCGAGCAGCAATCTTAATTGATGAAGCAGGTTGGAAATAATTTTCAATCGATTATTATAAATAAATCAATTCTATATTTGTAAGGGTGGTGATCTTAATATTTCCACTCTTACAAATATAATTTTTAATAGTGGAAATAATGTCTTACAATCCAAAAATATATTTTATCAAACAAGTTATACCCAAAATTTTGTCTTTATTATTAGTAGGAATATTATTTTATCCTATTCTTCCTTTATTTTTAAGTATTTTCACACCTTCTAGCAAAAATTTTGAACATATTGTTAATTTATTTATCATAGATCATACCATAACTACTATTTTGTTACTATTATTTGTAGCATTATTTAGCTTTTTGATTGCTTTATGTGCTAGTATTTTAGTAAGTTTTTACAAATTTCCCTTTAGTAATAATTTCAAATTTTTACTTATACTCCCTCTAACTATTCCTACTTATTTTGGAGCTTATATTTATGATAAAATTTTTGATTATTCAGGTATTATCAATTCTAATATGAGAAACATTTTTCATATCAATCATTTCCTATCTTTTGATCTTTTTAGTTTTTGGGGTGGTGTTTTTATCTTTACCCTGTTTTTATTTCCTTATCTTTTTATTATATTATTATCTTTCTTTAGAAAACATATGGCAGAACTTATAGAAGTTGCTCGCACCTTAGGAGCTTCTCCTTTCACAATATTAATTCATATTATTATGCCTTTAGCTAAATTCCCTATTATTAGTGGAGTAACAATGATTATGATGGAAATTATCAATGATTTCGGTGTTACTTCTTATCTGGGTATACAAACCTTCAGTGCTAGTATTTTCAAAGCATGGTTTAGCCTAAATGATATAGCTCTTGCATCTAAGTTATCAGGTTATTTGGTGCCTGTTATTTTTCTTTTTTTAATACTTTCAAAAAAATATAGTTCAAAAAATTCTCTTTCTTTTGTATCCAATCATGAACCTAGCCCTTTTCCTCTCAAAGGAAAATATGCTTTTTTGGCTACAGGATTTTGTAGTATTATTTTTATCATTTCTTATGTGCTTCCTGTATTAATTTTAGGATACTATAGTTACTTTGCCTTTATAAAATATCCTATATGGAATACACTAGCTGTAATGTTTCAAACAATATTCTTGATTCTTATCTCAACGCTTATCTTATTGGTGTTGGGTTTATTTCTAGCATATCAAAATCGTCGTAAGACCTCTATTTATACAGAATTATTTTCTTTACAGTATGCGCTACCTAGTATTATTATTGCAGTAGCTATTTTAAATACTTATTTTCAATTAGAATCTTGGAATATATTCCCTGTGGGTACTGCTACAAAATTACAAAATCTATTTGTTCTAGTAATTTTTGCCTATGTGACTCGTTTTATGATTCTCAGTTATAATGTATCTTTTAGTGCTTTCAAAAAAATAGGATTTGAGTATCAACAAATATCTCAAACATTAGGATATACAAAATTTCAGACATTCTTCAAAATAGAATTACCTCTTATTTTACCCTCTATATTAATTGGCTCAACGATTATTATGATAGATCTTTTCAAAGAACTTCCACTAACCTTGTTCTTAAGTCCTTTTAATTTTGAAACCTTATCTACCAGTACGCATAATTATGTAGTTAATGAAATGTTTACAGAATCTACCCCCTCAGCCTTAGTTTTAATTTTTATTATAGGGTTCGTTACTTGGGGGCTTTTTAGATACAGTTATTATTCAAATAAAGGAAAAAAATTATGAAATTACAATTAGAGAATATTTCTTTTCGTTATCCAACTGCCAAAACAAATACCATTAACAATCTCTCTTTCAGTTTGAATGACAAAGCAATCACTGCTATTATGGGGGCTAGTGGTGCTGGTAAAAGCACTTTATTAAGACTTATTGTTGGTTTAGAAACTCCTCAATCAGGGCAAATTATTTTAAATGATAAGATACTCAAAGATAATTTTACTAATATTCCCACAGAATATAGAAATATAGGTATGGTATTTCAAAATTATATGCTTTTCCCACACATGACAGTATACGAAAATATTTCTTTCGGATTAGATGCTATCAAAAAAATGACTAAAGAACAAAAAATAGAACGCTGTCATGACATACTTAAACTCATAGAATTAACTCCATTTCGAGATACTTATCCGCAATACTTATCGGGTGGACAACAACAACGAGTTGCTTTAGGTCGTGCGTTGGCACCTATGCCCAAACTACTTTTACTAGATGAGCCTTTTTCTAATTTAGATGCTTTTTTACGAAATAAAATTCAAAAAGAACTTCAAGATATTCTAAACAGAGCTCAAGTAACTACCATTTTAGTTACGCATAATGTTTCTGATCTACAAATTGCTGATCATATTGTGCTACTCAGTCCAGATACTATTAGAACAGGAACTTTTTCTGAATTACGAAATGATGCCAATTGTCCTCTTGTAAATCATCTTCTACAATAAAAATACATTGACTTTACTATATATTTATTTTATAATAATTCCTAATAAATCTTTAATAGGGGGAGACAAAATATGAAATTGTTTTCAAAAAAAAGTATCAGGATTTATCTTATCAATAACCAACAATAGTCCTATACTATTACCTAAAATTTACAAATAAAGTCCTTATTTTACAAGACATCTGAAGTAAATGAATTTTTATTTAAATTTATAAGAATTTCAAATCAGAGATTCTTATAAATTTAAATGGTCGATTTCTATTTGTCAAACTCTCTAACAAGATATTTCTCCTTATGAAACTATAGTCTCTTAATTTAAAAAAGAACCCCAAGATTCATCGTATTTGATAAATCTTGGGGTTTATTGTTAAAAACATTGATTACTGTCTAACCCAAAATAAGGTATACACGGTAGTTGGATCATTGAGGTCTCTAATAGCTATATCTAGAGAGTTAACGGTGATATGATTCATTGTAATTCACCCCTATCCTCATTTCTCATTGTATGAGACAGTATTACTGGTGCTAGTTCTATTAGAATCCTTTTTTGCATTATAGCCTTTTTACCAAGATCCTTGATAAAAAACATAGTATACTCTTGACCAAGGTCAAAATTGATCCGTATCATCCCATTTTTTATAATATATTTATTCCCCTTCCCCGTGTCATCGCTTGCATCCCAGATAGTGATAGATACTAATTCAGGCAAAGTGAAGTTTAAGTCTACTCCAGCTAATTCTATAGAATTATGGAGATTACTACCACGCTTAAGATATGGGTATGGATTAGCAGATTGTAGTTGTACTTTGGTATATTGTGAACCTACTTGAAAAACACCAACACCATCAGTAGTACTAAAGGCAACTAATTTATATTGAGTAGAACCTTCAGAAAATGAACCATTGTTAATAACTATTTTATTGTTATCATTAGGATGTATTCCATTTTTCAAATAACTTCCATCCAATGATTTAACATTGAAGATAGAGGCGACTTCTGTGTTTAGACTACTATCTGGGTAGTTAGATACAATATCGATAGATCCGTTATCTGTATCAGGAGAATTTTTTAATAGTCTACCATCAAGGAGTCTAAATTTGCCATAAGTGATACCTGTTGTAGTCATTATACTAAATATAGCACTATTCGCTGTGCCACTGATATATTCGTAGTTGATTGTCGATGCTTTGGAAGTTGTAAATTTACCATTTCTGATCGATATCATTTCCCAAGTATTTTTACTAAAAGAACCAGATTGATATTTTCCATCGAAAGCTCTTATTCCGAGACCATTCGAATTGAAATTCTCGTCTTTTGTAGAACAAGAATTGAAGGTAAAAATAAGTAAGAATACTAGTAATAATTTTTTCATAGCATTTCTCCTAATACAATATTTGTATAATTTTTATTAGAGATTAATTATTTAAGATATTTTTTTTGCAATTTCTATTATTGGAGCTTCTTTATCAGCCTCTGCCTCAGTAGATTTTTGCTCTCCACTGTAGAGTATATTATTTTCTAATTTAAGCTTTGCATAGGTAATAGTCTTGTTTTCAGTTAATTTAAACATAGCTCCTGAAGTATTCCCTCTAATATAGGAAATACTTATATCTGCAGTGACTGTAGAGTGTCCATCTTTTATTATAAATGTAGTATTACCGTCATTAGATCTATAGGTACCATCAAAAGAAGTTGAATCTGATTTTTTTACTGAACAAGCGTTTAGAGCCAAAATAAGTAATGATAAGCTTATAATTTTTTTCATAGTATTTTTCCTTTATTATGTATTAATTTGTCTATAATATCAACAGCGTAGATACTTCTATAAGAAAGAATCTAACCAATTAATATCATAGATTATCTGTTTTTAGTATAATAGGATTATTAGCTATCAGTATAGGATTTCAAATGATACAAGCACATGCTTAAATAATATCATTTATATCCAATTAAAAAACCACCTCTATAACGAAGGTGGTTTTTTGATTGGATATTATTAATAATTTAGATATAGAGCCCTATTAATAATTGCATACAAGTCGTAACAAATAATACAAGCCATATTTTACCACAGAACTTCAACCAAATAGAATAATCAACTCTTGCTAATGTTAATCCTCCTATAACTACAGAAGAAGTTGGTGTGATCAAGTTAGCCATTCCTGATGCTGATTGAAAAGCTGTAACTATCAAACTTGGAGGGACATTAGCTAATTCCGCTAAAGGGGTGAAAATAGGCATAGTAAGTGTTGCAAGTCCTGAAGTAGAAGGCACTAAAAATCCAAGTGGTATAAAGAAAATATAAGCACCAATAATAAAAAATCCTTGATTAAGATTTGTTAATCCTATTTCGCCCCAAGATAATAGTGTTGCTGTCATTCCACCAGTATCCATTACAATAGTTAAACCACGGGAGAGACCAACAATTAAAGCGACAGGAACCATATCTTTGACTCCATTGAGAAACACAGTGATAAGTTCTTTTTCGTGCATTCCATTAATTTTTCCACAAATAATCGTAGAAATAATAAACAATGTTGAAATTTCACCAAACCACCAAGTACCTAATGCTGGTAAATTACCAAGAACCATTCCTATAAAAGGAATACCACGAATAGCAAGAGCTAATTCATCAAATATTGTAATACCAAATTTACTTCCCCAGGGTATAACACCCAAAGACATTATAAAAAATGTTAATCCAAAAACAACGAGAATTATTTTACGACGAGTGGTAAATTCAAGGCCTACTTTATTATCATCTTGATTTAAGAAAAATTTCTCATTTTCTTCTTTCATTGTTGCAACCAAAGAAAGGCTAGGATTTTTTTTAATTTTTTTTGCATAATTTATAATAATAATACAAAGTAATGATAATTGTACCATTAATGTTCCCAAGCGTAAAAACAGACCATCTCCAATAGATATTCCAGCAATACCAGAAGCAACTCCTGTTGCAAAAGGATTTACCGTTGAGTTCAAAACGCCAACATTAGATCCTACCAACAGTATAGCTACAGCTGTTAGTGTATCAAACCCTAAAACTAACATTACAGGAATTAACAGAGGATAAAAAGATAATGTTTCTTCTGCTAATCCAAAAGTAGTTCCGCCTAATGCCATAATAAACATTAAAATAGGAATAATCAACAATTCTTTACCTTTGTAGTGTTTGATAGTCGTATTAATCCCTGCATCCAATGCACCTGTATGTAAGATAAGAGCAAGAAATCCACCTATTATAAAAATAAATAAAGCAATATCTTTAGAGTCATAAAAACCTTTAATAGGAGCTTGCAATACATCCCACAAACCTTGTGGTTGTTGTTCTATTCTATTATAAGTTCCTGGAATAGGAACTTCTCTACCTACTTCTGTATTCAAAGTATATTCATATTGACCAGCTGGTACAAACCATGTCAATATTGCTGTTATCAGTGTAAGAAACAAAATAACAGTAAATACATGAGGCGTTTTGAATTTAAATTTTGTCATAAAAACTTCCTATTGTGATAATTTGTGAATAGCTCTTCCATAAATTATAAAAGCTCTATCAATGTCTTTTATGGTAATATGTTCGTTTGCTAAATGAGCCGTTTTAGGACTATCTGGAAATACCATTCCATAAGTAACAAAATTTTTCATAGCACGAGAATATGTAGCACCGCCCATTGCTAGTGGGGTTGTATCAAAATTTGTTTCTTCTCCATAAATCTCACATAAAGTTTTTACAAGATAATCATCTTTAGATACATAAAGAGAATTTAATCTGTCATGTTGTATTGATTCAAATCCATTATTGTTAGCTACTTCATTGAATTTAGAAATAATTTCATTCATCTCAAAAGTCACCGGTATTCTCAGATCAAAATATAATTTTGATTGATTTTTATCAACTTCTATACGAGCAAGATTACATTTTAATTCTCCAGAAACTTCATCTTTAAGTACTCCAAAAATCGGTTCTGCAAAAGGCGATAAAGCAAATTTACTCGTAATAAATTCAATAGTTGGTGTACTCATTCCTATTTCTTTGAGACAAAAGAGCAATCGTTGAATAGGATTAATACCCTTTTCAGTATCTTGAGCATGAGCTGTTTTACCTAGTATTTTTATACCCTTATCAATCAATTCATATTCAAAATTATTGCGTTTCAGAGAAGCAATAAGCTCTTCTTGTTTTATATCTTTGTATTCAATAGAATTGGGAACTGAATTAAAAGCTCCTCCACCATTGATATTTATATCTTCACCCTTACCAGTTAGTACAACTTGCCAAAGTCCTTTTTCAGCATAAATAACAGGGAATTTAGAATCAGGTGTAAATCCTATACTAGGAATTTCTTCTATTTCACAATAGCGAGTAATACAACGCCAAAGACTTTCCTCATCTGTACCAAAAATAAAACGAATTCTTTTATTAAAAGTATAACCCAAATTCATCAGAGCTTTAGCGGCATATAATGCGACAATGGTAGGGCCTTTGTCATCAGAAGTACCTCGAGCAATAAGATCACCATCTTTCTCTACCAAAGTAAAAGGATCGCTATCCCATTTCTCAATATCATCTACAGGAACAACATCTAAATGACCTAAAATCCCCATTAATTCTTTACCTTCACCGATTTCTGCATAGCCATAATATCCTTTAGGGTCTTTAAATGTCTTAAATCCCAGCTGTTTACAAGTACCAAGCATATGGTCCAAACATTTTTCTATTTCAATACCAAAAGGATGCGAAGTATTGGTATTATCTTCTGATTCATTCAAAATACTTGGATAAGCAACACTTTCTTTAACTGTCTGAATAATATGAGATTTTAAAATCTTATATTCTTTTATTAAATCTTCTCGAATATTCATAATTCCTCCTATTTTATATGAAAAAATTTTCCCATTGCATATAGTATAACAGAAGTTATTTGAAAAATAAACAACTATATACCTATAAAATAAAAAAGCTCATAGAATAAATCTATAAGCTTTTTATAATAAGTTTATTTTTTTTTATTATATACTATAGAAATAATTTGATATTAGTAATATTTCTTACAAATTTATATAATACGACCATTCCTCATTTTCACCATTTTATATGTCCCATCTGGATTAATAATACATACAATCTCTTCTTCATCACTATAATATTCAATATCAGAACGAATAGATTTTGGAACAGGAAACGTGTCCAAAGCTAACATACCAGCATGATGCAATTCATAGTATCTAAAAGATTGTAATTGTTTTTTATATTTTTTTTGCCATGCTGATGTACCAATAGTATTTCTAAAAACCCTCATCACAGAACAAACTGTATCATATTTTTGTTCAGTAGTCCCATGAGTAAATCCAGCATTATGTAATAATTCATGAAACAAAACTCCAGCTATGTAATGTGGTTGATTAAGATACCCACCTGTTCCCCAATATTCTCTATTAGGAAAAGCGACCCAAGAATGTCTTTTATTTACAGGATCATTATCATCCAAAACATAAACGGAAGGCCCTACAACAGCAACAGCAGCAGCATTATAATTTAATACCTTTTTATGAATAGAAAAAGGAGCAATCCTTTTCTGCAGTATTTCAAGAATACGTTTATTATCATAAACATCATCTTTTTTGATTGTTCCAAAAGAACCACTTGCGTTTCTAGCAGATTTGAAAACACCTTTCATAAGGTTAGAAGCAAATTCAGGAGTATTAACTGCAAATCGAATAAGATCCATTTTTTGAAGCATTAGTTTTTTTTCTAAGACATCGATTTTTTTTGCTCGAATATATACTAAATCAGGTATAGGAAGAAGATTGGGAGGTAAATCAGGATCACCAGGATTATAAGGTTTATCATCATATACTACAAAACTATCAAATTTTAAATTCCAATAGGGATACGCTTTGTTCATTTCTTCCATAGACAAGATAGATTTTTGAGATAACATAAGATCAAAAGGTGTTTGTGGAATAGTAGAACAAAAACTTGTTGTAATAATTAAAACAAATAATATAATTTTTTTCATAAATCAATTCCTTATATATATCTTTTATAAATTTATATCTATGATTATTTTAAAATTTAGAACCAAATTCAAAACCTATTTGTAAAGAATCTATCAAAGAGCCTTTACTAAATCCATTTAAAATAAGATCTGCTTTTGTAGAAGATTTCTGCCATGGATATACAGCATAAGAAACATATGGTGTAATAAAAAATTTCTGACCAATAGGAAATTCAAAAGCCACTCTCGTCTTGAATCCAAATAAACCCATATAAAAATCGATAGAATCGGGAATAGTTTTTTCAGCCAATCCAATTCTATGTAATGTTCCACCTGTTTGATTAACCGAAAAATAAGCCTCTATGCTAAAAAAAGAATTTTTTAGAGACATAGGAATTCTAATCCCTGTACCAATATCAAATACACCGGAAATCCAACCTGTACTTTCTATAATTCCTTGCATACGAAACATCAAGCCATTTTTAGCCGTAATATCATAAGAAAAACCCACTGCAATTCCTGAAGCAGCCTCTCCTATATCCCATGTATCAATACCTTGAGCATACCAAATTCTATTTAATTGAAAAGAAGAAAACTCTCTAAAAGGTGCATTTTGAACTAACCATGCAGAAGAAACACCCCATCGTTGAGTTATTTTTTGAGCATATAATATATTAGTATTTAATAGTACTATTACTAGTAATAAATATTTTTTCATAGCCACTGCCCCAATAAGATAATATTATTGATTATAACATAATTTTAGTAATATTTCAATAATAATAAATATTATTATTGAAATATCGTCCTCTATTGTATAAAATATTAGAAAAAATTTATCAATTAGAGTAATTTAATCTTATTTTGGTTCGTATTTTGCTAATTTTGCTAATATAGAGGATAATATTACAAAACTATAAAAGTATTATATACTAATTATAGATATTATTGATCTATAGGGTTACTGTAACTATATGATTTTTGTTTTAATAAAAAAGAACATTTGTTAACACAGAGAAATAATATATAGATATATTTGTTAGTAGGTATTTTTTTAATAAAAATTAGTATAGTCTAGAATTAAAAAAGATCTATAATTTAAAATCATATTGTATTGTTAAGTATTTTATTTATTAAAATTAATTTATATATAATTTGTTAACATTTAAATAAAAATGATCATTATATTATTGTACAATAACTATTGACTTTTAAGTATATATAATATAGAATTATATTTATTACTGAATTATTATTAGACATAGCTATTATTATTTATAAATTATAAAGGAGATATTATTATGAAATATATCTTTCAAATTACAGTTATTAGTATTTTACTAATAACTAGCTCTTGTTCTATCTTACCACCTTCGGAGAAAAATCCTTTCAAAGAAGGATTTAACGATGCTTTTAAGCAAGTTAATTACTCTATAAGTAGTACAACTACTTCATGGAAAAAAACAGAAATAGATCAGGGTGCTCAAAAACAAACTCAATTACTTTTATCAGCTAATAGTTTTATAAAAGTTGCTGTTCAAACCTATAACGGAATATTTCCAAATGAAAATACTGCCGGTGATGGTCCTATTACTTATTCCCGTTATAATAACGAAATTGTAAATAAAATTTCTTTAGAAGGTGATTTGGTTATTGTAAATAATTTTAAATTAACAGAACCTAATTATACAACTTTTACAACACAAGATATTACAACTAAAATAAAAAATAAAGGTTTTGATACTATATATGAACTAACAACTTCCACAGAAAAAATTTGGGAAAGTCTAAAAGTTGGTGGTTCAGGAATTTGGAGAGGAGAAAGTGTGCTATATACAGAATATTTTCTTGTGAAAAAAAGTTCCAATAAATTACAAATGATAGCTGTCTCTTATGACAAAACATTAGATGAATACCAAACTTATGGACCTCTAGATGATACAGTATTAAATAATCCTAGTCTAAGTTATCATTTATAAAAGTATATTCGTATTAATATACTTTTATAGATATTATATCAATTTATATAAAAATCATTTAGCAAAAAAATATATTTAATATTATGTAAAAATTCATGGAGGTTTTGTATGAAAAAAACAAACCACAAAAATTGGGCAAAACTAGGGGTGGCTCTTGTAGTTGCTTCCAGTTTAATAGCATGTACTGTTGCTGAAAAAGGTAGCACTAGTACAGATATTAAAACATGGGATGCAAATACATTGTATCAAGCAGGTAGTTATGTTGCACAAGGTAGATCTGTTTTTAAATCTACTACTGCAGCTAAAGGTATATCTCCAAAAGATAGTCAATCTGATGCTAAGAATCCTATGGGTGCATGGGCAAAGTCATCTTTTGGAGACTTTAAAGACCAACAAAGAAGACTTGGTGTTAGAAGTGTTGGTCAAACAGAACCATCTCTTGGTGATATTAATTCATGGACTGAAGGTAAAACATACCATGGTAATGATTTAGTTTCAAAAAATGGTGAATATTATCAATCTATGTGGTGGAATCAGGATAACAATCCTGATCTTGATTTGTATAAAAATAATTATACAAGTGCTGATGGAACTCTTAATTGGGGACCTTGGGTATCATTAACTGAAAAACAAGCTTTAGAAATTTTAAAGCAACAGCAAGGTGCTGTAACACCTCCTACTGATCCTGAAGTGACCCCTCCTGTAACACCTCCTACTGATCCTGAAGTAACTCCTCCTGTAACAACACCTCCTACTAATGAAACTTTAAATTCATTTGTATGGTCTGATAAAGCTATTTATTTAGAAAATGATCTTGCTATTATTAGTGGATCTCCTGTTAGATTTTTCCGTTCTAAATGGTGGAATCAAAATCATACTCCTACAACACCTTATGCAAATGCTTGGGATTCTCCATGGGAAGAAATTTCAGAAGGAAGATTTGTAGAAATCTTAGAAAACGGTGGAGCAACACCTCCTACTGTAAAACCAGATCCTACTCCAGATCCTACTCCTCCTACTGATCCTACTGATCCTGAAGTAACTCCTCCTGTTACAACAAATCCTGGTTATGAATTTGTTCAACAAAATGGTTATATTCAAGAATGGTCATGGGAAGAATTACCTAGAGAATTACAAGAGGCATTTAATAAAAATTCTCTTAATTCATCTGATATCTTCGCTTCTGATGGTAAAACTGCTGTTGCAATGTTTACATCAAAAATTAATGCTGAACGATGGAATCTTCTTTTTCCAAGAAGAATTGGTTCTGAAGAATGGAAAAATAATACTGGATTAAATTCTGATGATTATTATTCTTTTGACAATTTTATTGATGCTTTAAATATTGTTGGAGATTATGCATATTTAATACAAGTTGCATTAGACGCTAGTACTTTAAAAGAAACATCTTTTGAAAGAAATTATGTTCTTCACAAACCAACTAGAAAAGTACGTTTAATTTCTCAAAGTGGTGATTATTTTGCTTCTGGTAATGAATGGTTACTTAACAGACCTCATAAATTAAAAACTGTAGATTTTGCTGCATTTGGTGCAGAAGGATCTAACAATGACAAAGCTAGAGGAATTGCAGGATTCTTAGCTCATGCATCTCATGAAACTAGTGGTTCTTGGTCTTCAGCACCTGGAACACCATTTGACAAAAGTAAGTTTCCAGGAGCTACTTTTCCAGATTATATCACAACAGAATTACCTGGTTTATTAGCATGGTCTCTTTATTTTAATGAAGAAGTAGCTTATGCTGGTTCTACATCTAGTCATTATCAAGATAATAACAATAAAGTGTTCCCACCAGTAGCTGGACAATCTTATCATGGTAGAGGTGCTTTCCAATTATCATGGAACTATAACTACGGACTAATGTCAGCTATGTTCTTTGGTACTTCTAAAGTTCTTTTAGAAAATCCTAATTTAATCATGACAGGTGGGGTTATACCTACTGGTTGGATTAAAGGACAAAGAATTTCTGGTGGTACTTTAGCATTCTTAACATCTGTTTCATTCTGGTTAACACCTCAAGGTGCAAAACCATCTCAACAAGATACTATGATTCTTAATAGAAACGATGGTAGATATATTGCAGGTGTTGCTAAATTAACAGAAGCTCCAGGCCTAGGTGAGCCAGGTTATGGTTGGACTATTAATATTATGAACGGCGGCTTTGAAGCTGGTAAATCTTGGGTTGAAGGTAATGCGAAATACGATTCAAAAGTTGCTCGTAGAGTAAAACATTATGTATTTTTCACTCAAAGTTTAGGTGGAAATAATGAAGGCGAAGTACTTGATACTGTCAAATCTCATTCTTACTAAACTAAAACTAAATCAATTTGTATCATAAACAAATAAAAAAAGACACCTCTGTTATAGAGGTGTCTTTTTTATTAGAATTAAAAATAAAGATGAAATACTAGAATAATTATAAAAAAAAAGCAAATATAGATATATATCTATATTTGCTTTTTTTTTGAGATTCTACTCATTACTCGAAGTGGGACTTGAACCCACACACCAAAGGCGGTAGATTTTGAGTCTACTGCGTCTACCAGTTCCGCCATTCGAGCATATAATAATAATTATACAACATTTTTTTTATTATGTCAATAAATCATATGATATCTTTAACTCTATTAAATTTATTTGATTTATAAGTATACAATATTTTGATTTTTTTTGATAAATAATTTATAATACTTAATGCAATATATTACTTTATTGATATATTTTTTCTTCTTAATAGGTAATATAGGATATACTCAAACTATTTCTACAGCAGAAGTTACAAATATATCTTATACATCTATTCCACAATACGAATTACCTACACGTTATATTGTCGATAACTATTCTACTCTTTATCCTCAAGAAAACCCATTTCGTCGTGCTGATATTGTGTTTTTTTTATCTATTCCTATAACAATGTTTATTATGCAAAATATTATTAATTTTATTAACATTTTAAATATTACTTTAGATAATTATAATTCTGATCTCGGACGAGATAATCTTGGTTTTACCTCAGGTGAATGGAATTATATTATTTCAGCAATTATTTTAATTCCTATTGGCGTGATGATTTATGATACCGTATATATTAAACAATATCCTATCATTCCTTCTTTTAGTCAGAAAAACTTTAAAGAAAGTCGTATGAATTTTTCTATTTATCGTTTACAATTTTAATAATCATTATATATTATAACATTTTTATCAATCCAAAAATAAGGAGTAATCTATGTCTCTTGTTACAAAAAAAATTTATGAACTATCTACTATGTTATCATCAAAAGAAATTTCATCTCTAGAATTAACGCAAGCATATTTAGATAATATTCAACAAGATAACAAAAATATTATTCCTACAAACGCATATATTACTGTTACTCCAGAACTTGCATTAGAAGGTGCCAAAAAAGCTGATAAAAAAATTCAAAGTCATACTCATACCTCATTGACTGGAATACCTTTAGGTGTCAAAGATTTAATTAATGTAAAAGATATACCTATGACTTGTGCGTCTAAAATATTAACAGGTTATATATCTTCTTACGATGCAACTGTTATCCAAAAATTAATTAGAAATGAAGGAATGCCTCATTTAGGTAAATTAAATATGGATGAGTTTGCTATGGGGTCGTCCAATGAAACTTCTTATTATGGTGCTGTAAAAAATCCCCATAATAGAGAATTTAGTCCTGGTGGCTCTTCGGGTGGTTCAGCTGCAGCCATCGCAGGTAATCTTGCTCCTATTACTTTGGGTACAGATACAGGTGGTTCTATACGTCAGCCAGCAGCATTTTGTGGTTGTGTTGGTTTCAAACCTACTTATGGTCGTATATCTCGTTATGGAGCAACAGCATTTGCTTCTTCTTTAGATCAAATTGGCCCTATTGCTAAATGTGTTACTGATGCTACCATGCTATATCAAGCTATGGCAGGTTACGATCCAAAAGATAGTACTTCTTCAAAAAATCCAATTGAAATTATTAATAATTCTAAAGACATCAAAGGATTAAAAATAGGTTTACCAAAAGAATTTTTTGTAGATGCCTTAGATAATGAAATTAAAGAACAAGTTTTACAAACTGCTAAAGAATTAGAAAAACAAGGTGCTATTTTATCTGAAGTTTCTATCCCTTATATAAAACATGCACCTGCAATTTATTATATTATTGCTCCAGCAGAAGCTTCAGCAAATCTTGAACGTTTTGATGGTATTAGATACGGTAATAGAGAAATGGCTAATATACTATCAGAAACATATATTAAAAGTCGTACAGAAGGTTTTGGATCTGAAGTAAAACGTCGTATTATACTAGGAACATTTATTCTATCTTCAGAGTCTTATGATTCATTTTTTTTAAAAGCACAACAAGTACGTAGTGTATTAATAGAAGAATACACTAAAGCTTTTGATAGTGTTGATTTATTATTAGGGCCGACAACACCTACACCTGCTTTCAAAATTAATGAAAAAATCCATGATCCTGTATCTATGTATCTTAACGATATTTTCACTATATCTGCAAATTTAGTAGGAACTCCGGCTATTTCTATCCCTATAGGATTATCAAAATCTCAACAATTACCAATAGGATTACAACTTACTGCTCGTTGTTTTGATGAAGCAGCTTTATTTAAAGGTGCTCATGCTATAGAATCTTTATTTCTATAATATTATTATAAATATAAAAAAAGAAGAAGTTAAAACTTCTTCTTTTTTTATATTTATAATAATATTATTTTACTACTGAAGGATTCGCTTCTTGAATAAGATAATTCAATAACTCTTCATTACCTCTTTCTCCAGCCCACATTGCTGCATTTTTTTCAGAATTATCAGTAATAGAAGTCAATGCTCCTTTTCCTATTAAATATTTAGCTATAGTTACTTGTCCCCAAATAATAGAACGAATAAGAGCTGTTTGCCCATAGATATTTTGAATATTTAAACCAGCACCAGCTTTAATAAGGTCTTTAACAATATCTAAAAGTCCCTCACTAGCAGCAAACATTAACGCTGTCCAACCAGTTTTATCTTGTGTATTAAGATCTGCACCTTTTTGTATTAGCGTTTTAACAATATTTATATTTTTAGAGTTAACAGCATACATAAGTGGTGTTCTTCCATTATCATCTTTATCATTAATTTCAGCACCTCTTAATAAGAGAGCATCAATTAGTTTTGTACTACCTAAGCGTGATGCATAAATTAATGGTGACATTAATGCACTATCTTTGTATGATATATTTGCTCCCTTTTCAATAAGAAATAGTGCAATATCAATATTATTATTTCTTAAAGCATGAATAATAGGTGTTCTACCATTTTTATCTATAGAATTAATATCAAATTTATTTTCTATAAGGTATTGAACAATATTTATATGACCATTTTCAATAACATAATTTAATACTGTTTTACCATGAATATCTCTTAAAGCAGCTAAAGCGCCTTTATCAACTAAATACGAGAAGATTCCTAAATCTCCTATTTCACCAGCAACCATTAACGCTGTTCTTTTATCAGCATCAAAAGTGTTAATATTTGCTTGATTATCCAACAGTAATCTAATAATTAATAAATCTTTTTTTCTGATAGCATTAATCAGTGCTGTTTGACCTAAACGACCTCTATTATTAACATCAGCTCCATTACTAATAGTAAAATTTACAGCATTAGCATAACCTTTACTAGCAGCAACCATCATTGGTGTATTTCCATTAATATCAGAATCTTCAATATTTTGCCCAGTATCAATTTTATTTTTTAATTCAATAATAAAATTTTCTTCTTCTATAGAAGCCATCGGCATAACAATGACACCAGAAATTATTCCATTTTTAGTTAGTTCTTCTTTTTTTGTAATAGCTCCTTGCACTTGTGATAACATATCACTTGCAACTTTAATAGCTTCAGCAACTCTTGTTGTTGCTGTATCTAAAGCTGATTGGAGTGTTTGATCAGGATTATCAGTATATACATATTCACCATCATACTCGCTATCATACTCATATTCATCATCTAGAACTACATCTTGTTCATTGATCTCTTGAGCTGTAATATCTTGAGCAAAAACATAAGGAGATAATATTAATAAATACAATAATAAAATATTTTTCATAGATTCTTCCTAATTCAGTTTAAAATATAAATATATATCGGTATTATTTATTTCTTCTTAATACATTTATATATATATTAAATCTCCTATTCTAAGATCAGAGTTAAAATTAGATGTTTGAATAATATCTCCACCTAATTTTAAAACATTTATAAAACCAACTTTATCCATTTTAAAAATATCTTGACCAGAAACCCTGTAAACTTTTAATTGCTGATTCTGAAAAACTCGTTTACCTGCAGTTAAAATAATTAAGACATGATTTTCATCTACAATATTTAACACATATCCATCTGGATTTCGCATATATATTATTTTATATTCAGGAGTAATAAATTCCATATTGTTTAATACTTTTTTTATTTTTTCGTTTACATTTTTTGGAATATTTATAGGAGTTTTATCTTGTATAATATTATTAGCTACAAGAGTTTTATTTTTTGAATTTTCTAATTGCAATATAATAGTTTTATAAAGTTTATCTACCACACTATCTCGAGAATTATTAAATAAATAAACTCGTAAAATTTGTTGATAAGCACTAATGGCTGTACTATAATCTTTTTTTAGAACTAATTCATCAGCACTTTGAATAGCTTTACTAATTTTATCATGATCTATATTTTGAGTAAACTCAACATATTTATAAGCAAAATTAGTAACTTCTGGTAATTCTTTATTAATGTTCTTAATATATTGTTCAATTTCTTTTTTCGACACTTTATTATTTGAAACTTTTTCTATAAAAAAATTTATTTTATCAATAATTATTTGTGAATCTTTAGTATTCTCAAAATTTTTAGGTGTAATAAATTTTTGTTCTAATGATTTAATTTGGTTGCTTTGTATATCTAATTTTTTATTAAGTTTCATTACTTCTTTATCTTTTTGTATAAATTCTCTATTTAAAGATATAAAATACAAATCAGCTCTTTTTCTATTCTTTAGATATTGATGAGATAAATCATTTTCATATATTTTCTCTATATTATTTAGTGAAATTTCAGCTTGAGCATATTTTTTTTCTGAAATATTTTGCTGTATATTAATAAAATATTTAAAAATTCTTTGCTCTATTTTTTGAGATTCTTTATCTTTATATATTTTTTCTATATCTACTTGAGGTTGTTTTATCACTATTGTTTCTAATTTTTCTTTAGAAAATTCTAATTTTTCTTTAACTTCTTCTAATTGTCGTTGTAATTCATCTTGTTGTTGTAAATTTTTTTGAAATTGTTCGAATTTCTTTTTTTCTATGTTTTCATTTTCTACTTTTGATAAATCAATATTTTGTTTAATTAACTCTAATTTTTGATTGTATTCCTGTCGTAATAAATCCTGCTCTAATTGATTTTTTCCACTTAATTTAGATAGTAATTCTTTTTGTAATAAAGCTTTTTCAATTTCAAGTTTTTGTTGAGATTCTTGTTGTATTTTTAATAAAATATTAGAGAATTCTAGTTCTATATTTTCTAATTTACTACGTAATTCTTGTAATTCCAATTCTTTCAAAAGAAGATTTTGTTCATATTGTTTATTAATTTCTTCTATCAAAGTAGTTTCCAAAACTTTTACACCATTTTGCCCTGAAACTAATCGTACTTGTTGTTCTTTAAACACACTATATACTACTATCGCTCCAAATATTGCTATTAAACAAGCGATCAAATCTAAATACAACACAAATTTATAATTAGATCTTGTTTTTTGCATAATACTAAATTCATTATTTTTCTTAGATAATATTTCACGATCAATTTGATGGAAAATTTCTTGTTTATTTAATTCGACTAGATTGTCTTCTAATACCATATAAAAACCTTTTATAATTATAACTAATTATAACATGGTACTTAATTTTATACAATTTTATCAACTATTTGTAAATAACAATAAAATTATCGAATTCCAGCTAAGAAATATATAGACCCATTTTCTTGTTTAAAAACTGTTAAAGAATAACTATTATTTAAGAAAAATCCTTGTATTAGAGAATTTGGATGAATACTCACAGGAGGTGGAGAAACAAGCTGTATAGGATCCCATTGATTAAATATATTCAATCCTGCAAAAATTAATTGCTGATTAGCATTTGCACGAACATATAATAATTGGCCTAATTCATTCCCTGTAATTGTATACCTTTCATTCCAACCAGTAATAATTTGCCCTGAGAAAAATGTTTGTAGATTTTTTACAGTAAATAATTGAAAAAAATCTTGATTTTGATTTACTGTACCAATAAATATATCTTCATGTGCACCTAAACTGTTTTTATAAGTAGATATATTTATTTTAGGATGCTCTACAGCACTGATTCTATCTATTTCAAGCCAACGTCTTTTGTTATTTGAACTTTCTTGATATATAGCAACAACAACTTCTTTTTTTGTATTATCCATCCAAACACTATAAGCAAATTCTGCACCCATTGTAACTTGCATTTTTTGAATATCAAAATTAAAGATACTATCTACTGTTGGAATCCATAATAAATTATTATAATAACCAGTAATAACATGTTTATCAGCAACTAAAGAAACATAAGTTTTCGTACCATTAACCCAAGTATTTAATTGACTTATATTTTTATAAGATTTTTTTAATAAATCATTTTCCACAATATTTATGATTCCATTACGATCAACATCATTAAAAACCATAACTTTAGAATTATTAGTAATAGCTAAGACTGTTGCTGTTTGTCTATATAATGGTAAAATAACTATTTCTCCAATTTCCATAGGATCTTTTGTAATAATAAGAGGTTCCCAAGTCAATGTCGGATTTCGATCCGTTCCTTCTAGTGTTCCTTTGAACATTCTAAACCAAACACCTTTTTTATTTTGAGTTCTTTGATTAAAAAGTATTGGATCAGAAATAACAGATGTAGATGGTGTTATTCTACAATAAACTTCTCGAATAGTAGTTGTTGTTTCCATAATTGAATATTTCAAAATTTTATCTATCGGAGTAATACTAGGAAGAAGAGAATTAGGTAATGTGTTAATATCAGGATACTTTGAAGTCTGAATATTTTGATCTGTTGTATATGCTACATATACAACATTACTAAAAACTTTTACATCAAATTCAATAATATTTTCAGCATCAACATCAAGAGCAAAAGTGTCTCTTCTTATATTTTCAAGTATATTTGGCGTTTCATTTCTCCATGTACGTATCTGTAATTGTTGACTTCCAGAAATTCCTGGAGTAATAATAGAACATGAAGAAAATATTATTATGAAAAGCGGAAATGTTATTATAGTTTTTAACATAATTTTATCCATTTTTTAAAATTTAAGTATTATGATTGATAATTAAAATACTCAATTATCATCGGTATTTACTTATACTACTGAAATTTTATTTATATATTTTTCAAAATTAACTTCAATTTTTTTAATTATTTCAAGTAACTAGAAAAAGATTGATTCAAATAGTAAATCACGCTATTATATGACATCCCTGTATAATTAGAGAACTATACATGAAAAATGTTTTGATATAATTATATTTTTTTATTAACACAAATTATACTATAATGAAAAAGATATTCTATATACATATAACACGCATATAGAATATCTTTTATTATAAATAATTAACCGTGTCCATTCTCAATATTTGGAGGTTTTGGATGCTGTTCTTGTTCAAATAAAACTACAGAGTCTAGTAATGCCCCAGCCTTGGAGTATTGCCACTCTTCACTCAATACACCCTTTTCAGGATGATTATATTCAAAAATCATTGCACCTGCAAATACAAATCCTCCAGCTTTAGCATTAAGTCCTTTATAGGTAACTTTTCCCGTATACAAACCAATAACATCCATAGATCCCCATAATGCTCCCCCCATAGTTGCTACATCAACTTTAACTTCTGGATGTCCATTAATGATAACTTCAAAGCTAGAATAAGCACGCCAATTATTTCTTGAAGAGAATCCAGCTGCATAGTCATAATCTCCCTGAGCTCTACCTTTTATAACAGCAGAACTTCCGAATCCACCAAAGTTTTTAATTTGTGTTTGTGCTTCTATAATTGTTAAGTCAACATCTTTAGCAAAATCTTCTAAATCAACAGGATATCTCCATACAACATCTGTTTTACTAAATACTCCCATTGCTCCACCACCATCAACTGCTTTAACCATATAAACATAGCGTCTAATAGGATAAGTATTAAAGGTTAAGGTATAAGCAGCATTTTGAGAGGCACCCAAATATTTGAAATGATTTTCGTTTAGTTTATTAGGATCTGAATTCCTATTATCTAATATAGCTCTATAAATATTATATGAACGAGCTCCTTCGACTCTAGTCCAAGCTATTGTCATAGATTTGGTAGCTGTCTTATTATTTATCACTCTTATGTCTTGAGGAGCATCTATTTTTTTGATTATACCTTTTATTGGGTTCGATGGTACACTTTGTCCATTTATAGTATTAACTTGAATTTTATAAAAAAGTTCTTTGGATAAGTTACTACCTATATCATATACATGATCTATAGATATTCTCTTAGAACTAGTATTGTTTACGCTTCCTACAATTTCATAAGTTCCTATAAGAGTATCAGAATAAGTGACTGTATAAGAAGATGCATTTTCAACTTTATCCCAAGTAATAACTACTTTTTCTCCAAAAGAATCTGAAGTCGTAATATTAATAGGTGGTTTATTTGCCCACCCTTCTTTAATATCTGACGATGTTCCAGGGAGAGGATTTAAAGCTGTTACTGTGTAGAAAAAAGTATAAGAACTATCTGACACTCTATCATTGTATGAGGTTTCTGTTGTTTGTACAATAACTTCCCAAGGTCCTGTTTTTAAGGTTGATCGTGCAATTTCATAAGAAGTCGCTCCGTCAACTTTTGTCCAATTCAAATTAACATTTAGAGGATCAGTACCTTGTGAAGCTGTAAATCCTGATGGTTTTTCAAGTGTTTGATCAGTTTTGAGAAAACTTCTAATAATAGAGCTTTGATTAATCGCACTATTATTATTATAGATAATATAATAATAATAGATTATACCAGCTTTCACATCTTTATCAATATATTCCATTGCTTCTGTATGGTCAATTGTCTTAATGAGCGTTCCACTTTCATCTAACTTTTCAGAACGAAATATTTGATATTTTGTAGCATATTGATATTTATTCCAAGTTAATACTATTTTATCACTGTATATACCTGCTAATGAATTTAGACCCAAATTAGCACTAAATACAGCACCTTGTATGGGTTTAGATGGATTTGGACTTGGAATCCCATCTTTATCCAAAGAAGTAATTCTATAATAATATACCTCATCTTCTTTGACATCTGAATCTATATAATGTAAATATACCACTTTATCAACAATATTCCAATTAATATTATCTTTACTTTTTTCAATCTCATAAGAGACAGCATTATCAACTCTCTTCCAATCCAAACGCAAAGATTTTGTTGATTTTCCTGTGTCTATAGTAATATCACTTGGTGAAACAAATCCACCCCCAGCTCCAGCATAACCCTTTGTTGATTCTGTTAAGAACATAGCAGTACCAACACTATTATAACCTTGAACTTTATAATAATATGTAATACCTTTGACTATATCAGTATCTATTAATTCAGCATTTTTTATACGAGAGCTTATAGGAACATAAGTACTATTTTCAGAAGAACTTCTTAGTACTACAAAATTAGCATAATACTTAGTTTTGATCCATGATATTTGAATCTTATCATCGAATTTCCCTTGTGTCGCTATAGCTACAAAACGATTCGCTGTTTCATCAGTTAAACTTGATATTTGACAACTACTTAAAGTTATCAAAAGTATTATAAATAAATTATTAATAATTTTCATAGTAATATCCTAATAATGAGCTGGCTTAGTAGCCGGTTCTGTAAACCAAATACCTCGCACATCACCAAGAAGATTTCCAGCGGCACCATTAATAGAACCAACATCAAAAGAAGCATTTTCTACAGAATACCCTAACCAATCAGAGAATACATACAATCCTGTCATTGATTCTGTAGTTGTTTCATTATTAAACCATTGCACAGAATCTTTTTTAGTACCATTAGCTGGATATTCAGAATTTTCAATCCAATTATCTTGAGCTGAACCTCTTGAATGTCTTACTCTATAAGTAGAGGCTAATGTTACATCACCCCATGTAAGATACATATGATTAGCTCCACCTAAACCAACTACTTTTTCCACACCTTTTGGAGAAAGATGTCCTTTAGCCCATGTTGCTCTTCCAAAACCATTACCATCAGCCCAATGTGCCGGAATACTAACATAATCAGGTGCTGGTAAAATATCACTTGGATTAATTGCAGATCCTGACTCAATTGTAGATGGAGCACTTTTTTGTCCAGCAAAAGTCGCTATGATTTGATATTCATAAAAAGGATATACAAAATCAATACCTACACCAGATCCTTGTAATTCTGATTTCGTCAAAGATATATCCGAGTATGCCAATGATGTTAGATTATCTTTTAGTACTTCAAATTTTGTTGTACCTTTTTTTCTTCTATATATGGTATAATAATCAATATATTCAGATGATATTTGCTTATCCCATGTTAAGTCAATATTCCCTACTATAGAAGTGATAAGCCATTCTTTTTTAACAGTCCCTACCATCGAAGTATCTGATCCCCAATATACATGCGATTCAACATTGACCTCTGAGGTATTAGTAATAAAAATACGCGTATTAGTAGAGATAGTAGCTATTACTGGAGGTGCTGGAGATGAACTAGTATAAAACTTAGAAGTACCCTCACCCGGTAAATTACCTATATTATTATTAAGAGCTTGCAACCTATACTCCCATTGAGAACCAAACGCTTCATTAGGTATAGTATATTCTAATAAAGAAGTGTTATCAATAATAATATTTGTAATATTATTATTATCAATTTTAGACAAACGATAAGTAACAGCACTATGATCTATAGCTTTCCAAGATAAAATTAGTTGATATGGATAAACAGATTTGTCTAGACGAATATCAAGCTCAGATGCAGGTAAAAAGTCTGCAGGATCGATTGCTTGCCCAACAATAGGTGTACTAAATCCTGATTCTTGACCTTTAGAAAATGATTTGATTTTATAATAATAAGAAGGATAAGTCCAAACTCCATCAACTACAGTGCCTGTAAAATTAGGAAGTGAATAATCAGTATATTTTGCATTCTTTATAAAAGGAACAACTAATTCGTAATCTTTTTCTTCCGTTTCAGATCGATAGACTTGGTAATAATCAGAAAAAATATCATTATCCCAAGATAATGCAATACCACCAACAGTACTGATAGCTTTAACTCCCTTTGGAGCTATTTTAGTAGAACCTTCTAAAGGTGACCCTGTTGATAATTTTTCTTTTATAATACCATTCAAATCTTTACCTATAGATGAAACTTTATAAAAATAATGTGATCCTGAATCAACTTTATAATCAATATATTTTAACTCTTCAGAGGAATTAAAAGCAACTTCTGCTATTTCAGTAAAAACACCTGCTGCACTAATAGATCTATACACTCTAAAAACATCGGTTGAATTTCCAGCCCAAAAAATTTCAATTTTATCTGAATATTGCGCTATGTATGTTTTTAAATTTGTTGGTTCCATTATTTGATCGTAAGGTTTATAAGAACGAAGTCCCTTATAGACATCAGATTGCCCTATCAATCTATTTTTAGAATTAAACGCTTGGATTTGATAGTATGTATCTTGTCCAGATATACTCTCTGTATCTAGCAATGTATTTTGAGCTAGATTATCTCTGAAAACTGACAAACTGTTAGCATTCATCCCTCTTAACACTTTCACTCTTGCAAAATCCCATTGGGTTTCCCATTCAAGAAGTATACCTGTATCTAAAGCATTGTATGATACTTTAGTTTTGATAAAAACAGCATTCTGTGTTTCTTCCAAAAAAGTTTGAGAACATGATACAAAAATTAAACAAATAAATAATAAATATTTTCGCACTGTTTTCCTCACAAATCTAAATTTTAATAATAATAATAACATGTTGATATTGTAAGAAATCCTCCTTCATAGTGAATTTAATGAGTTGAAAAAATAAAACTCAATTTAATTATATCAAAAAATCGTGTTTTAGTCAATCTTTAATCTTATCTATTTTAAATTAGTGCCGACTACTATTAATTATTTACAAACATATGATTGACTAAGTATATCATAATATACTATAATATACTGTAATATGTCATAATATATTATATAATAACTATATTTGGAGAAATTTATGCCAAAAGAATTTGATATTATACGAGCAGGTGCTTTACTCGATTTTAATTTAAAATATTGTCACTCTTCTTTTGAATTATTAGAGAGTAAAGGTTTCAACCGTATACTTAATATGTATTTAGAAGTTAGTGAAAAAAATAGAAGTATTGTTTACAGCTATCTCACTTCTATATATAACGAAAAAGATTTACAAGAAGTCTTAGTTAGTATGCTCAAAGTATTATCTATCCAAGAACTTGATGACGAATATCCTCTATATAAAAAATTCATCCAAGATATAGCGAAATTCAATACATTTATAGACGAGCTTTATTCTTTTTGGTTAAAAATTGAAAGGTATGCTATTTTTTATTATGATAGAAATTCTCGTTCTGGACTTGCTAAAGGAGAATTAATTATTGCTATTGATGAATTAACAAACCTTATAATTGATACTCGTCGTAGTATCAAAAAACATGTGTCATTCAAAGTTAGTATGGTTCTTCGTCAATCACGCAGTAGTGTAAATGCAGGTATAAGTCTGGCTAAAGTCCCATGGAAATGTCCATCTAACTATGGTAACATCAATGAAATACCATTCATTCAAGAACTTGTATTAATGCCTCCTTTTATTGTTTATCCCAAAATGAATACGCGTAAAGGTACTTTTAATGAAATAAATTATAATCCTATAGAAAACATTCAATTAGATCTTAATGACTGGTTTTGTTATCCTATCAAAGTTGGTGCGTATCTTGTATTTACTTATTTTCCAAGAGATTTTATGTCTCAAGGGATTACTTTGTGTAATCTATTTGAAACTGCTGCTCCTACAGAATATGAGAACAAAAAACCAGATATGGTCTATGTTTATGCTTTTAATGATCAAGATAGTAAATTAAAAACCGATTTTTTTCATGATAAAAAAAATGATATTATGGTTGGATTTATTAACAAAAGTGATGATATTGATTATTTTGGTTATATGAAAAAAATGCTTCTCACCCTTCATAATGTCAAAGCTCTTGGAAATAAAGAGCTTCCTATACATGGTGCTATGGTAAAAATTACTCTTAAAAATGGTATTAACAAAAATGTCGTTATTATGGGAGATAGTGGAGCTGGAAAATCAGAAAGCTTAGAAGCCTTCCGATCTCTTACTCAAGATTATTTACAAAAAATGGTTATTATTTTTGATGATATGGGAATCTTCAAACTAAATGAAGGTAAGCCTCTTGCTTATGGAACTGAAATTGGTGCTTTTGTTCGTCTTGATGATTTAGATCAAGGTTATGCTTATAAAGAACTCGATAGATCTATTTTTATGAATCCTGATAAAATAAATGCTCGAGTTATTATTCCAGTATCAACTTACGAAGAAATAACCGCAGGTGAACCAGTAGATTATTTCTTATATGCAAATAACTATTCTAATTCTGAGCAAGCTATTACTTTCTTTGATAAAATAGATGATGCCTTAGAGGTATTTATTTCTGGCAAACGGATGGCTAAAGGAACAACATCAGAATCAGGTATTGTAGAATCATTCTTCGCAAATCCTTTTGGTCCTGTACAACGACAAGAAGAAACTCTAACTCTTATTGATGCTTATTTTAAAGATATGTTCAATAAAAAAGTTAAAGTTGGAATGATACATACTAAACTTGGTATTCCTGGACACGAACAAAGTGGTCCTAAAGATGCTGCAAAAAGTTTATTTGAGATGATCTTAAACGAAAAATAAAATATTTAAATAAAAAAATCAGTTCTATAAAGAACTGATTTTTTTTACGCTTTTTTAATTATTAAATTCTAATCAATACTCATAGATGAATATGAATACTTCTATATAAATCACTATTCTGAATTTTTATGTATATTATGGTACACCCATATATGAAGTTTAATAAATATATAAATAATAACAATGACTGCTATAGTTAATTCTACATAAGAAATTATTCTAAAGATTGTATAAAATTCATGATTAACAGTATTAAAATAATCAGCTGTTTTGATCATTGCTGTAGACCCTATTGCTAATGGAAATGTATATGAAGCATACATTGGAGAAAATTTAATTTTCCAAATTCTAAACATAGACATATACACCAAACTAGTGCTGCATAATGCCAATCCAACTAATACTGCTATAATAAGAATATTAGGATCTGGAAAAGCTGTTAAATAACCAGCCAAACACAAACTCGGTGGTGCTGCCATAATTCCAAAAGAAGGGAGTCTAGCTTCTTCTATAGGATTAACAAAAATCACACGATAAAACATCATTGGTAACATTACTAGATAAAATGTAAAACCTATATAAAAAATAGATTGACTAACAAGAGGAAATCCCATCTGAGATCCTGTTACAGATGCTGTTACAATTCCAATAGGAGGGACAAACCAACTTGGAATTATATGATCCCACGTAAAATTCTGAATTCTATTTTTTAAGAAAAATCCTAAACAAATAGCATGTAATATAATAGCTATCCACCATAATATTTTACCTAATAACGGATTAATATTTACTACTACAGAAGCAATAATCATTAATGCCATATCAAAAGTTGGTACAACCCCACTAGCTGTAGGATGCCTCAATTCTTCTAATAAAATCTGAGGATATAGTAGATTTTTAATAAGAATAATTGTCAAAAGACAGGCAGCAATCATGACACATAAATACAATATACCATTACCAAATATAGTAGCAAGAGCACCTCCTAAACCAGAGATACCTAATGCAATTCCTGTTAATGCAACAGGATACCGTTTTAATTTTTGTTTCAAAATTATTCTCCTAGTCTTTTTTAATATGAGTCTGATCATATATTTTATTTTTATAAAATTCAATAATTATAATATTAACCCGAGTTATATAAATTGGATATTATTTCAGTTTTATAATAAAAATTTTTGATAAAATATTATAAGAATAAAAAAATAAAAAATCAAATTTGAAAAAAAATATTTTTAAAAAGATTTCTTTTAAATATCATTATATTATTTATTTATATATGATGAATAAATACATAATAATGATTGATTTTACACTTAATCATTATTATCTTCCTAAGATAAAATAAAAAATATAGTCTGAAGTATATATAGTATAATATTTTATAATATGTATATTGCACAGAAATAATAATCATAGTATACTATACTTATAAATATTATATAAACTATTAATATATAAAATTCAGGAGTATTCATATGTTACAAAAACCTTTATTTACTAATTTTCTTAAGTTATCAGACCCGCTAACATTTATCGCTATAGCGCTACTAATTTCTTGTTTTTTCATCATATATTTATTAGAAAAGAAAAAAATATCTTTTTCTATACGTATGTTTATTGGACTTGTATTAGGAATAGCTTTGGGCTTTTTAATTCAAGTAGTTGCTCAATTTCCTGACACTACAATTATTCAATCTACTCCATGGATGCAAGAAACAATTACTTGGTATGGCTTATTTGGATCTGCTTTTGTAGCATTTATTCAAATGTTAGTATTTCCTATTATTATGATATCACTCATTCAAGTAATTTTAAGCTTAAAAAATGATTTTAATATTTCATCTTTAGTAAAACGCACACTATTTTGGTTAATGCTTACTACAGGTATTGCTACTTTGATAGGTGTTTTCTTGTCTATTGTTACCAATTTAGGATCAAATATTATGATCGTAGATCAAACAACAAGAAAATCTCGTGAAGTAATCACTCTTGTTCAAGTCTTTTTAAATCTTATTCCTAGCAATCCTATCAAAGCTATGAATGAGAATAATGTTATAGCTATTGTTATTTTTTCGTCTTTAGTAGGTTCATCTGCCCGTATTATGCGTTCTAAAGAAAAATACAAACGTGTATTAGATTTATTCGCTGATCTAATTGATGCTCTATACAGAATTGTAATGTCTATGGCAATGACTATTGTCAAATTCATGCCTTATGGGGTAATAGCACTTATGTCTAACACTTTGATCTCCAATGGTACTACCGCCATACAACAAGCATTTTTATTTATTGTTTTAATTTATACAGCATGTTTTTTAATGATGATTGTATATGCAATTATTCTTATTTTTCACGGACTTAATCCCCTTACCTTTTTCAAAAAATCTAGCCCTGCACTTCTTATGGCTCTTTCAAGTCGTTCTTCTGTAGGATCTTTGCCAATGACTATTTCAACTCTAGAGAATGAGCTTGGAGTTAATACAGGAACAGCTAATTTCGTATCATCTTTGGGTTCAACAATGGGAATGAATGGGTGTGCTGGCTATTTTCCAGGTATGATTGCCATTATGGTTGCTATTATGACAAATACACCTATTGATATAAGTTTTATTTTTATGATACTTATTATTGCTGTATTAGGTTCTTTAGGAATTGCAGGTATTCCTGGTAGTGCAACTATGGCTGCATCTATCATGCTTGCAGGAATCGGCATGAGTGAATATTTTCCTTTACTAGCAATTGTGTTGGCTATCGATCCTCTTATTGATATGGCTCGTACAATGAGCAATGTTAACGGTGCTATGATTTCAGCAGTATGTATTGACAAAGAATTAGGCACATTAAATATAGAAAAATATAATAGTTAAAAAAACAAGGAATAAATATATGAATTTCATTATTATCGGTGGAAATGCAACAGGAATGTCTGCTGCATCTCGTTTACGCAAAAATAATCCTCAAGCAACTATCACTGTTTTAGAACAAGGTGATCTTGTGTCTTTTGGAGCTTGTGGACTACCTTATTATATAGGAGATGAATTTAATAATCCTGATAATATGATCGTTCGATCTGTAGAAGATTTTCAAAAAAATAATATAAATGTATTATTATATCATCAAGCAAAAAAAATTGATCCAATTAATAAAATAGTAATAGTATCTGATAGTAGTACTAACACTACAAAAAATATTTCTTACGACAAACTTATAATTTCTACTGGTGCTCATCCTTTAATTCCTAATATTGAAGGGATTGAATTACCTGGTATTTATACACTTACCAAAATGAAAGATGGAATTCTACTCAAAGAAGCCCTTCGTACTGCCAAAAAAATAATTATTATTGGTGGTGGATTTATCGGATTAGAAGCAGCCGAAGCAATGATTCGTCAAGAAAAAACAGTAACTATTCTTGAAAGAAGTGAGTCTATCAGTGGACGAGTATTCGATAGTGAAATGACTAACTACTTAGAAGAAAGTATCCAAAAAGATGGTGTTCAACTTTGCTTAGAAGAAACTGTTACTGCTTTCAAAGGAAACGAAAAAATACAGCAAGTTATTACAAATAAAAGCACTTATAATGCTGATTTAGTTATCATTGCTACAGGATTTATTCCAACTACCAAATGGTGTGCAGATATAGGATTAAATATGCTCCCTAATGGAGCGATTATTATTGATGAGTATTGTCAAACCAATCTTCCAGATATATATTCTGGAGGAGATTGTGCAACGGTAAAACATGCTGTCTCTAATCAAAATAGTTATATCCCTCTTGCTACTAATGCTAATAAATTAGGGCGTCTTTTGGGTGATATTCTTACAGATAAAAAAACAAAATTTCAAGGGACTCTCGGTTCTTCAGCATTACGTTTTTTAGATTTTCAAATAGCACGAACAGGAATTAGTGAACATGAGGCAAAATCCTTAGGACTTAATTATGCAACTAATTTTATTACTGATTATGATCATACATCTTATGTACCAAATCAATCCAAATTACATATTAAATTAATCTATGACAAAGAGACTAGAGTTATTCTTGGTGGACAAATGTGTGGAGCAAAGGGAGCTGTGTTAAGAGTTGATGTTTTAGCGGTAGCTATTTTAAAAAAAATGACTGTTGATGAATTGGGAATGATGGATCTTATTTATTCACCTCCATTTTCACGAACATGGGATATACTGAATATTGCAGGAAATACTTGTAAATAATATCATTAAGGAAGAAACTATGAATTCAACTACTCAACAAATGCTTGCAAGAGGAAGTATTAGAAAATTTGATTCCTCAAAATCTGTATCCAAAGAATTATTAGAGCATCTATTATCAGCCATGCTTCAAGCACCTAGCTATATTAATGGTCAACAATTTTCTGTAATTGTGGTACAAGATCCCGTTCAAAAAGAAAAAATATATGAATATACAATGCCTAGCTCAGGGGTTGTTATGAATTTCATTAGGCAAGCTCCTGTATTTTTGATATTTGTTATGGATTTTAACAAAATTGAAACAGCGATGAAAATAGATAACGCAGAAATAAAAATAACAGATTCTATTGAATCACTTTTAATTGGAACAGTAGATATTGGGATACTTGCAGAAGCAATAACCGTTGCTGCAGAATCTCATGGATTAGGTACTACTATTGTTGGTGCTATTCGAAAATGTTCAGAACAACTTATCAAAGATTTCAATCTTCCCGAAAAAACATTTCCTATCATTGGTTTATCCTTAGGCTATCCTGCTGAAAATGTTTTTCCACAAGTTAATCCTCGTTTACCTTTGTCTGGCATTATTCATTATGATAAATATGATTCAAAAGGATTCTCCAATGTTTTAGCTGATTATAATGAAACAATGAAAAATATTTATGTTCAAAAAGGAATCGACTTAACTTGGACTGGTCTATTATCCAAATATTATTCCAAACCTATTAACAAAGATCTTTTGGAAGTATATAAAAAACAAGGATTTAATTTCTAAATATTTTTCTCTACTACATGGTATTAAAGAGGTTTTTTATGACAAAATCAATTGTATTTGCTGGTGGATGTTTTTGGGGAGTAGAAAAATTTTTCTCTTTGATAGATGGTGTTACTCATACAGAGGTAGCTTATGTTAATGGAAACACATCTCACCCTAGCTATAAAGAAGTGTGTACTCTTAATACAGGACATACAGAAGCTATAAAAGTAGAATATGATTCTACTAAAATTACTCTTTTAGAATTATTAGAGTTTTATTATAAAGTTGTTGATCCTACTTCTCTTAACAAACAAGGTAATGATGTCGGTCAACAATACAGAACAGGTATCTATTCAAACGATCCTGAAGACATAATTTTGGCCAAAGAGTCTCTTACACAACTACAAAAATCGTACAAAAATCCTATTGTTATTGAAGTAACAACTTTAGAAAACTATACAAAAGCAGAAGACTATCATCAAAACTATCTTAATAAAAATCCTAATGGTTATTGTCATCTTACTCAAGAACACTTTCAATTAGCTAGTAAGAAAAAATCGTCAGATATTTAAAATGCCAATCCTTTTCTAATTCATTATAAATTAGAGAAAAAATTTCATCAGATATTAACAAATAGAATGTAATATATTATTAAGAAGGCATACATATCTAGCCTTGAGCTTTTTTGTATTGTCCTGTTGATATAGAAGCTACTTTTTTGAAGAAAGTTACAGGAAAAACTACTTATACTGATCTGGTTATATTACCAAAAGATATAGATGGTACAATATATACTAGAGATAGTACTAATTCACTCTTGAAAAAAAGAATTTAAATTTTTAAACTCTCATGATTCTAGTGAAAATTCAAGTGTCTATAGAGAATTCCCCATAGTTATTGGAACTCTTTCGATACTTATTCTTATAAAAACTACTGATGGGATAATAGGTTCCCGTGATACTTCGGAAATATGGCTCAAAAACTAACAAGCTTAATTATCATTATATAAATAAAAAAGACCTGAATTATCTTATTTGATAATTTAGGTCTCTTTTTAATGTTATTTAATCGCTATCAGTCAAAAACTGTTTTTTCTATAAAAGATGCTTTTTTTCTCTTTTGTTAAATAAAAAGCAAAGAAGTATTAATAATAAAATTAATAAATAGTTTTATCAAAGGGATAACTAGTCAAAGATCCTTCTGGTAAAGGATAGTCATTTTTACCTTTATTTGGTGTATGAGTTTTAGAAAATTCTTTATCACTTATCAAAAAATAATCATATAAAACTTCTATTCCCGATCCAACTAGTGGATCATTCCATGTTGGATCTATATTATACCAAGATCCATCAAGCTTAACTTTATTCCATGCATGCAATCCTATAGGAGTTCCATCTTCGTTATGTGTATTTCCAACAATATAAATAGATTCTAATCCTAATTTTTGAAATAGTAGATGTAGAGCTTGAGCATAACCATCACAAAGTACTAAAAAATCAATAAAAGCTCCTCTAATATCAGCAACACCTTGAGAACTAGCACTAAGAGAATATCGTACTAGTTTGAGTAATTCATCATGAACTACTTTAATTTTTTGAGCATCTGTCATATCAGAAGATATTTTTAAAAGAATTTTATTGATTTTTTTATTAATAATAATTTCGTCAGATTTAAATTTTGAATAATTAGGAAACTTATCATATCTAAACTTAAAATCTATCACATAGCCTTTGCTATCTAAAGTAGAATATCTCGCTGTTGGTCTAGTATTATATAATTCAACATTATCTTGTTTTAAATAAATTAATATAGTTAATAATTCTTCTTGTGTTATTAAAATACCTGTATTTTCAAATGATATGGTTTTGAGAGGATCTCCTGCAGAAGTACTCTCACTATCATCCCAAACCCAACTTTGTTCCATAATATATTGATAAGCTTTGAGTTGATGATCAGTGAGTAAAGACTGCCCATAATAATACATATCTATTGATTTTGCAGATTTGTCCACAGAATCAACAGATATAGAACATGATGTGAATATAACACTAAATATAAGACTAACAACAATATATTTTCTCATTTAAACCCTCTATTATATAAATATATTATACACTATATTTATATTTTTATCAATCTTATGAAAAATATATACTTTTTATCATCAAATTATTTCCTTACAATATAAAGAGTTAATAGGTAAAAAAAAAGTATACATTGAATGATGTCTATAATTATGGTACAATTATAAACAATCTTATATTAAATAAAAAATATGAATAACAAACTTTAAAGAGGTATAATTATGAGCGATTCAGCTTTACAAGATTTTATGGCTCAGGAATACCAATATGGATTCAAATCAGAGATTGATTCTGATGAAGCTCCTATAGGTCTTTCTGAAGATATAATCAGATTAATTAGTCAAAAAAAAGGCGAACCTGAGTATATGTTAGAATATAGACTTAATGCTTTTCGTCATTGGCAAAAATTAGAACAACCTACTTGGTCTAGAACAGAAATAGAACCTATTGATTTTGATAAGCTTCGTTACTATTCTGCTCCAAAAAAAAATACAGCTCCAAAAAGATCTTCTCTTGATGAAGTTGATCCAGAAGTTTTAAAAACATTTGAGCGTCTTGGAATTTCTTTGGACGAACAAAAAAGATTATCAAATGTTGCTATTGATGCTATTTTTGATTCTACTTCTGTTGCAACAACACATCAAAAATTTCTTGGTAAATTCGGAATTATTTTTTGTTCTATTTCAGAAGCGATCAAAAATCATCCAGAACTCATTAAAAAATATATGGGATCTGTTGTTCCCCACACCGATAATTTTTATGCAGCTCTTAACTCTGCTGTTTTTACAGATGGATCTTTTTGTTTTATCCCTAAAGGTGTTAAATGCCCTATGGATTTAAGTACTTATTTCCGTATTAATGCAGTCGATACAGGTCAATTTGAACGAACATTAATTGTTGCTGAAGAAAATAGTTATGTTAATTATATAGAAGGTTGTACAGCTCCTCAATTCTCGTCCAATCAATTACACGCTGCGATTGTAGAAATTATTGCTTTAGATGATGCTGTAGTTAATTATTCTACCGTCCAAAACTGGTTTCCTGGTGATAAAGAAGGTTCTGGTGGTGTTTACAATTTAGTGACTAAACGAGGTATTTGTAAAGGCAATAGATCAAAAATTACTTGGACACAAATTGAAGTTGGTTCTTCTGTAACATGGAAGTATCCTTCTGTTATTCTAAAAGGTGACAACTCTCGTGGAGAATTTTATTCTGTAGCACTTACTAATAACAAAATGCAAGCTGATACAGGTACTAAAATGGTACATATAGGTAAAGGATCTACTTCTTATATTGTATCAAAAGGAATTTCTGCTGGAGAAAGTCGAAATGTTTATCGAGGATTGGTTGAATTTAAAAAATCAGCTACCAATGCCAAAAATTTCACACAATGTGATTCTATGTTAATTGGAGACAAATGTGCTGCCGTTACTTATCCGTATATCGAAGTAAAAAATTCAAGTTCACAAATTGCTCACGAAGCAACCACTAGTCAAATTAGTGCTGAACAAATTTTTTATCTTCAATCTCGTGGACTATCTCAAGAACAAGCTGTATCCTATATTCTTAATGGATTCTGTCAAGAAGTATTCAAACACCTTCCTGCTGAATTTTCTGTCGAAGCAGTTCGTTTACTAGAACTAAAACTTGAAGATTCTATTGGTTAATTTAAAGAAATAAAATAAAAAAATTAAGGAAACATACTATGTTGAAAATACAAAATTTATCTGCTCGTATTGAAGAAAAAGAAATTTTATTCGATATTTCTCTTGAATTTAAAAAGGGAGAAGTTCACGCAATTATGGGACGAAATGGTTGTGGTAAATCAACCTTGTCCAAAGTTATTGCTGGACATCCTGACTATGAAGTGACTAGCGGAGATATACTCATGATGAATGAATCTGAAGAATATATATCAATCTTAGAAATGGAACCAGAAGAAAGAGCTCATTTAGGATTATTTATAGGTTTCCAAAGTCCTATTTCTATTCCAGGACTTGATAACGAAAGTTTCTTACGAACTGTTTATAACAATCATAGTGAATTAAAAAACTTAGAAAGAATGGATGTATTAGATTTTCATGATTTTATTCTTGAAAAAATGAATAATTTAGGAATGTCAGAAGAATTTCTAAAACGAGGTGTAAACAGTGGTTTCTCTGGTGGAGAGCGTAAAAAAAATGAAATGATACAATTGGCATTATTAACACCTCGTATGGCATTACTTGACGAAATCGATTCTGGCTTGGATATTGATGCTCTTACAACTATTTGTAAAGATATTAATTCTTTTAATTCTAAAGACAATTGTTTTGCACTAATTACTCACTACAATCGTATTCTTAAACATATCAAACCTGATTTTATTCATGTATTACATAAGGGTAGAATTGTACTTACCTCTAATGACCCAAAATTAGCTCAAGACATTGAAGAGAATGGTTTTGATTCTCTTTTAGATGGGAAGGGGGAATAATGAACTCTATTGTTTCTTATTTCAAACCGTTTTCTAAAAATATTAGTTCTGAATTTCCCACTGCTAAAACAGAAGAATATCGCTATAGTAATGTTATTACAACATTATCAGCTCTTACTTTTGAAGCAGCTATTGGGAAAAAGATAAATATTCCTACAAAAGGAGATTTTTCTTTTTTTTCAGATCAAGTTCTAGAAAATTGTGCTACTAAAACATTTGAAGAATTACCAAAAAATTATCATAGACATGAAAATTATTTCAAACAAGCTAGTCTTGCTAAAGATAATAAATTCTATGAAATCACTTGTGATAAAACAGAAATATCTCTTGATTTTGTTACAAGTAAAGCTTCTGTTCTAACTGATAAAGTTTATATTCATGTTCCTTCTCAGAAAAAAGTACAGATTTATCTCAATTTTTATACAGAAGATAATAGTTTATCTATCCCTATGATTTATATAGATGCTCAAGATAATACTCATGTAGAACTTATTTATACTGTAGAAAAAGAACACAACACTGGTGTTGTAGCTCCTTTATTTGAACTGATTGCACAAGAAAAAAGCCATGTTTCTCTTCAAACATTCACCCAAGGAATCGATAATCATCGTTTAACTTTTATTGGATTTTGTGCAGGAGCAAACAGTCATATAGATCTTCGTTCAGGATTTCACCTACAAAACAAAGAATCTTGTGATCTTTTTGTAAGAATTTACCACGAAGCTGCTGATAGTACTAGTAATCAAATGATTAAAACTGTTGTCTTAGATTCTTCTCAGATGAATTTTAATGGTCTTATCTATGCAAATGGAGAAGCACATAATATTTATGCTTACCAAATGTTAAAAGGAATGATCCTTAGTGATGATGCACAAATACTAGCAAGACCTCAGCTTGATATTGAATATTTTGAGCTAGCGTGTTCTCATGGTGTTTCTATTGGTGGATTTGATCCAGAAGAACTTTTTTATCTAAAAAGTCGAGGTATTCCAAATAAAGAAGTTTATCCTTTATTATTATATGGATTCTTTACAGAACCATTCATGGAAATTCCTTTAGAAGCTTATTGGATTTCACGCATCAAGAATTTACTTGGTACAAAACAAATTTAAGCTAATTATCTAACAACAAATAAGAGAGAATTAATTTTCTCTCTTATTTTTTATAATAAATATTTTTGAAAAATTTGAATATTTATTGAATTTCTTATATAATAATCTTATACATATGGAGGAAATATTGAAAGACTATACTAAGGAAATTTTACATATCCGTAAAGAGTTTCCATTTTTTAATACCCCTCATGGACAGAAATTAATTTATATGGATAGTGCTGCGACTACTCTAAAACCGCAATCTGTTATCGATTCTATCTCCACATATAATACAGAATATTCAGCTAATATTCATAGAGCTGTTTACGATATTAGCCAACAAGCTAGCACAGCTTATGAGCAAGCGCGTGAAACAATAGCTAACTTTATTGGAGCAGAACATTCTAGTGAAGTTATTTTCACAGCTGGTACTACAGCTGGAATCAATCATTTTTCTAGATCTTTTGCTGAAGCTTATCTAAAAGAAGGTGATAGAATTGTTATATCAGAAATGGAACATCATGCAAATATATTACCATGGCAAAAAATAGCCAAAGATTTCAAATGTACCTTAGCTTTTATTCCATTAAAATTAGACGGTGAACTAGATTTATCTACTATAGATGACTTACTTTCAGCACCTACCAAATTATTAGCTATTTCTGCCCTGTCCAATGTTTTAGGAACTATTAATCCTATTACAGAACTCACTGCTAAATGTAAAAAAAATAATATTTATACTTTTATCGATGGTGCTCAAAGTGTACCTCATATGCCCTACTCACTCAAAGATAAAGATCTCAATATCGATTTTATGGTTTTTTCAGGACACAAAATGTATGCTCCTACAGGAGTCGGAATTTTTTATGGTAAAAAAGAATTGTTAAAAAAAATGCCCCCTTTCTTTTTGGGAGGAGGTATGGTATACGATGTTTCTATGGATACAGCTATTTTTAGTACCGCTCCTAGCAAATTTGAAGCTGGTACACCACCCATCGCTGAAGTAATTGCTTTTGCAGAAGCCATCAAATATTTAGAAGCAATAGGTTGGGAAACAATACAAGGTATAGATCACCAACATTTATCACTAGGACAAGAGACTTTTAACAAATTTAAAGATTATATCAAAGTGTTTGGCACTAGTTCTCATAGAGCACCGATTTTTTCTTTTCAAGTTAATGAAATCCATCCCCATGATATAGGATCTTTTTTTAATGAGTTTAATATTGGTTTGAGAACAGGGCATCAATGTACCCAACCTACTTGGAAAAGAATGGGAATCACTTCTGTAACGAGAGCCTCTACCGGTATTTATAATACCCCAGAAGAGTGGGAGTATTTTGAAAAAATAACAAAATCTCTATTGGAGTTTTTTAATGTTAGCAAATTTAGCTAGTTTATATCAAGAACTTATTCTTGAACATAGTAAAAGTCCTAGAAACATAGGTGTACTAGACACCCCTACTTCTAAAAAAGGACTAGGTATCAATCCTTCTTGTGGCGACAAACTAATATTATCTCTTGATATTCAAGATAATATTATCATTGAGATCAAACATGATAGTGATGGATGTTCTATTTTTAGAGCAAATTGTTCACTCATGAGCCAATTACTAATAGGTAAAACAACAAAAGAAGCCGAAGAAATATTAAAGTTATTTATAAGATTAATTACTTTCGATGAAAACAATACTTTCACGGAAGACGAGATTAAACCATTAGGTAAACTTCAAGTATTTCAAAATATTGCCAATTATCCTGCTCGAGTTAAGTGTGCTGCTCTTTTTACGAGAACAATACAAGATCTTATTACAAACTATGATTCTATTGAAGAAAATCATTTAGTATCTACAGAAAATGATTTTTAAAATAATACTATAATAAAAATAAATAAAAAAACACTATTCTGAAGAATAGTGTTTTTTTATCTAATAATTGAAAATTAATTGTTTAATATTTTTATTCATATCAATTTAATGATAAAACTGTGTAATCAGAAATAAGCCAAGAACCTTGAGTACTTCTATAAAGTGTAAACACATATCTTATCTTTCTACTAGTAAAACGAATACTTTCTGTTGCATCTACCGTAACTGTGGCTTGTTGACCTTGAATAACAGTCTCTTTAATATTATAACCAATAAGAGGAATATTCCAGTGTATAGTTAAAAATTTTTTAAAATTCTCTATTAATTCTAACTTGAAAGTTCCATCTTTAGAATTATTATATTGAAATGAGTAATTATGAAAAATCTGAATTAATCGTTCTGCATCAATATGTAATAAAAATTTACTCCAATCTTTCACAAATTGTGCATCAAAAAAACTTTGAATTATTTCACTAGGTAATAAAGTAACCAATTTCTTTAATTCTTGGTCTCTTAAGATTAAATCTGCTGATATTTTTTGTTGAACTAACAATGGTGGCGTATGTGAAAAAGAAGTGTTGTCAGATGTTATAAAAACAGACTTATTATCAGGATCAGGAAAAAATATCCCTTTAACATAGAATGTTTCGTCAGTAGTAATATTATACAAATACCTAAGATCAAACATTCTAGAAAAAGATTCCCCTGGCATAAGATTAATATTTCTATATAATGATGGATTTGAAAAAGCACCTGTTAATCGAACATCTGTATTATGATTTACTTCTATTTCTTCATTTCTTGAGGTTTTTAGTTCAAAATCAATAGATTGATCTAAAATATCAGAAAGTACAAAAGAACTTTCTTCAGTACCTGTATTTTCAATAGAAAATTTAATATTAATAGATTCATCACCCTGATAATTTTGTTTTATAAATGATATCTCTATCTTGTTATTATTAGTATCAAAAGTAGATTGAGTATACAAAGAAGAAGCTATTATAAATATAAAAAAAGATAGTAATACCATATTATAGTATCTCCTTACAAGATTAACACTAATTATAGTATCGGAATTTTCAAAAAAAAAATTAGAATTTGAATTATTATATAGATATCAAAAATTTGTATTTATCAATTTGATATCTATTTATAATGTGTTATAATTAAATATAGAATTTATCTATAATAAATATATAAAAGAGGTTTCTATGAATAAAATTTCTAGAAAAGTTGCTGTTATTGGCTTAGGCAATGTTGGTTTAGGTACAGCTATTACAATTCTTAATCAAGGAATTGCGGATGAATTATTACTTATAGATCGTAATGAATATAAAGTAGAAGGTGAAGCTTGGGATATGGCTAACGCAATTGCTTTTTTTACATCTCAATCAAAAGTCCGAACTGCTTCTTATTCAGATTTAAAAGATGTTGATATTATTTGTGTGGCTGCAAGTGCTGCACCTCCCGAGGGTGGTGATCGTATTGCCGAACTAAAACTCAATTCAAATATCGTTCGTTCTGTTGTTAGACAAGCTGTAGATAATGGATTTAATGGTATTTTTATTATTCAATCAAATCCTGTAGATATTCTTACTTTTGTAGCTTTACAAGAAAGTGGATTTCCTGCAAATCGTGTGATTGGAACAGGTACTCTTCTTGACACAGGGCGTCTAAGACAAGTGATTTCTGAAATTTGTGGAAATATTGATATTCGTTCCGTGATTGGATATATGATGGGTGAACATGGGAATTCTCAAGCATTAATTTGGAGTAGTGTCCGTGTTGGTGGTAAATCATATCTAAAAATGAGAGAAGAAGATCCTCAAAAATATGCTCAATTATCTCTTGATGAAATAAAAGCAAAAGTCATAGGAATGGCATGGGAAATTATTGATAGAAAAGGTAATACAGCTTATGGTATTGGTGCTGTTGCAGTTCGTATTATTAAGTGTATTTTTCGTGATCAGAAATCTATTATCCCTGTCTCTGCATACTTAGATGGTCAATATGGTCAAAAAGGATTTGTTGCTAGTGTTCCTGCTATTGTTGGACAAAATGGTATTGAAGGTATAGTTGAACTTAATATGACTAAAGAAGAAGAAACAGAACTTCAAAAATCATTTGAATTACTAAAAAAACATTCTATATAATAAAAAAAAAGATTCCTAGTTAATATTAGGAATCTTTTTTTTGTTATTTTTTTAAAATAATCATTTCAGTTATTTTTGTTATCTTTATAATGGTTTAATGTATTTTGTTGAAATTTTTGTTGCTCATACTGTACTTGTTGTTGACTTTCTTGTAATAGGTTATATTCTTGTTGGAGTTGGTTTTTATTTTTCTCTATATTATTTTGTTCTAAAATTTTCTGCATTGATAATTTAAATTTTTGCTGTGGAATATTTTCTAATATTGATTCAATCATTAAACTTACTTTTTTAACCCCTTTTTCTAATAATTCAATACTTTGCTCAAGTTCTTTATTAAAAAACTGTGTTACTTGTTTTTTTGACTTTTTCATATAAAGCTCCTCTTTTGCAATATATTTATATTTAGTCATAGAATTATCAAAAAACAAATAAACTGCATTTTATTTATAGTATTAATATATTTTTTAACTATTTGACATTCTATATTTTATTACATATCTTTGAATTAATAATTTAATAAAAAATATTAAATTAATGTTTAGGAGGAAGTTATGGACTTTCAAAAAAAAATAGCTACTCATATGAATGATGCTAAAAATTGGATGCACAATCATTTGAATTTTGCACATAAAAAATATCATTGTGATATGTTCATGAATATGGAAGAGTTTTCTCCAAGAATGGAATGGTTGCATTTAACCAACATTCTTCCAGGTGAATTATTAGAAGAAATTCATCTTTTTGCTTTAAAAGAACATGAGAAGTTTTTGAGTTCTCATTTTAAATTTGCAAAAAAAATGAAAGAGTTACATCATAAAAAAGAAATCTTACACTTAGATATTATAGAACATTGCCATCTCAAAGAAAGTTCTTTTGATAAAAAAGTCATTTCAGAAAGTCTTGAAGCTCTGAAAAAAACAAATCGTGAGTACAGAGATTTATTTTCACAAGAAAAAGAACGATTTTATGAAATAAAACAAAATACCGAAGATGCTATTTATAATAAAATTCAAGATTTTTTAAAAAAATAAGAATTAATGTAATTAAAAAAAAACTACCCTCTTACTTATAAGAGGGTAGTTTTTTTGTTATTTAATAATTTTATTATTTTTTTGATCCTAAGATTTTTATTAGTTTTGAAAAGTCTATAAAGTCTTTCTTTTCAGAAAGACTTGCTCCACTAGTAATATCTGCTTTTGTTCCTACTCGATGTAGTGAACCATCTGCTAATTTCAATCCAGTATATCCAGATTTGCCATTTTCTTTATAAAAAGCCTCTATTTCTGTTTTAGCTTCATCAAAAAAGAATATATACTCCCCACTATCGGGTGCTGATTTCGGAACTTTCACATCTCCGTTAGCTTCAACAGTTAATAATTTACCATCTGTATTAAAAAAAGATATGCTTCTCGCATTAGAAATCCATTTTTCATTATTTTCATTTTTATTACACGATACAACTACTAATAATAATAAAAGTGAGTTTTTTTTCATATTAATACCCTTAATTTATATTATTTTTAGCTCGTTTTTTCTGCATTTCTTGAATAGAACTGATCGAAGTACCCCAAGCTCTTTTTGCTGTTTCACTATAATCTCTTTTATAATTAAACATATGATAAAAATCTACCCCAAAACCCCAAGTAAAATGAATAGCATGATGTGGAACATGAAACTCACCTGTATAAAAATTACTAGGCTCTATCAATCCTGAAGGATCTATTTTTCCAGAGTATGGTACTTTAGCATATCCTGCTGTATACTTTAATTCTAAAAATCCAATAAGATAGTCTGCAATAGGAATACGCATTTGTAATGCTAATTGCCCTCCAACTCCAGCCACAGTAAAGCTTTTACCACCAGTACCATTATAAACACCATCAATAATAGATTCAGCATGAGCAATAACCATACCAAAGCCTATTCTTGCAATTAATTCTATTCCCTTATTCGCATATAATTTATTTGCATAGTTCAAAAGAAATAAATTATATCCATGAGAAATATCAAAATGCTGAATATGACTATTTGTATTAATTAAAAATATTTTTTGATGTATCCATTCTAGTTCTATTCCCCATTTATGAGTGCTGTTCCAAATTCCATTTCGAGCAGCCCAATAAGGAGAATCTTCTACAACTGTAAAAGATCTAGATTCCCATTGAGGATTATAAACAATAGGAGACCCTAGACCATATTCTGTCATCGTAGAGGGTAAATTTAGATTATAACCCCATAAAAATTCAAAAACTAAATTTGCTCTCGTTGTTATAGGTGAAAAAAATATTATTAACACTAAGATTAAATTTTTCATTGACATACCTCATTATATATATGTAACAGTATAAAGGGTTGTATATATATTTGTCAATAAATATATAAATAAATCTCATTAAATACTATATTGACAATTATTATAAAATATATTATAATAATTAAAATAATTTAAAGAGGAAATTTTATGGATTATAAATCTAAGACATTTACTTATCCTAATATTTTTAATTTTTCTATTTCAAATGATTATTAAATTTAAATACCGATTTTCAATCGGTATTTTTTTTATACTTATTTTCATAAAATAACAAATAATATAAAATAATACAAAGGAATCAACTATGAAAGCCAAATTGATACTAAGTAATGGTGATATTTTTATTGGAAAAACTTTAGGTTATATTACTGAAACTACTGTGGCTGAGCTAGTATTTAATACTTCTATGAGTGGATTTCAAGAAATCATGACAGATCCATCTTATTATGGACAAATGGTTACATTATCTTATCCTTTGGTTGGTAATTATGGATTTAATGCTGATGATATTCAATCAATAGATCCAAAAATATCAGCTTTAATTGTAAAAGAAGATTGTAAATTTCCTTCTAACTTCCGTTGTGAAATGACCTTAAGAAATTATTTAAGACAATACAAAATTCCTGGAATTAAAGGTGTAGATACTAGAGCTTTGGTTCGTATTATTCGCGAAAATCCAGGTATGACATCTATTATTACAACAAAAGATCTTACTCAACACCAAATTCGTACTCTTTGTAGTGAATTTTCCAATAAAGATGCTATCTCAAAAGTTACTTGCAAAGAAAGTTTTGATTTTTCACTTATTACCAAAAATACTAGGTACAAAATAGCAGTTATTGATTATGGCGTAAAGCGTTCTATCTTAACTAATTTTACAGAATTAAATTGTGCTGTTCGTGTTTTTCCTTATACCACAACAAGTTCAGAAATTGAAGAATGGAATCCTGATATTATCTTTTTGTCTAATGGTCCAGGAGATCCATCAACACTTTACAACAAACTTGAATTCTTACAACCTTTCTTTGGTAAAAAACCCATTGTCGGAATTTGTTTAGGTCATCAATTATTAACCTTAGCTTTAGGAGGTGAAACCTCTCGCTTGAATTATGGACATAGGGGCGGGAATCATCCTGTACTCGATATTTTAAAAGATAAAATATTAGTAACTTCACAAAATCATGGTTATTTTGCTTCTAAATTACCAAAAGATGTTATAGAAACTCACAAAAATCTTATTGACCAAACAAATGAAGGAATGATGTCTGACAAACTTGGAATCAAATCTGTTCAATTTCACCCAGAAGCTGGTCCTGGACCAAACGATGGCAAGGTTTTATTTGGAGAATACTTAGATTTTGCAGATAAATTTTATCAAAAGGAAGCTAACTAATGAAAAAATTTAATAAAATTCTTGTTATTGGATCTGGTCCTATTATTATTGGGCAAGCTGCCGAATTTGATTATTCAGGAACACAAGCTTGTCAAGTTCTCAAAGAAGAAGGGATAGAAGTAATCTTACTCAATCCCAATCCTGCCACTATTATGACTGACACCTCTTCAGCCGACAAAGTTTATCTCGAACCACTTACGATACAAACAGTAGAAAAAATATTTATAGAAGAACAGCCTTGTGGAATTTTGTGTAATCTTGGTGGTCAAACAGCTCTTAATCTTGCTATAGAATTATCTGAACATGGTATCCTAGAAAAATATAATATAGAAATGTTAGGCTCGAGTATTGACACTATCAAAAAAGGGGAAGATAGAGAAATTTTCCGTAATCTGATGAATGAAATCAACGAACCTATTGTAAAAAGTGAGATTGTTCATACTATAGAAGATGGGCTTAACACAGCTGGACATATTGGTTACCCTGTTATTGTTCGGCCAGCTTTTACATTAGGTGGTACTGGTGGCGGTATCGCAGATACCCCTGAAGAATTAAAAGAAATTCTAACAAAAGGTCTTATTCTTAGTCCTGTACACCAAGCCTTAATCGAAAAAAGTATCAAAGGTTGGAAAGAAATTGAATTTGAAATTATGCGTGATCACAAAGGTAATTCTATTTCTGTATGTCATATGGAAAATCTTGACCCTGTAGGAATTCATACAGGTGATAGTATCGTCGTTGTCCCATGTCAGACTCTATCCGACAAAGAAATTCAAATGTTACGCTCATCAGCAATTCATATTACTTCAGAAGTTGGTGTTATTGGTGCTTGTAATGTACAATTTGCTCTCCACCCTGAATCTTTTGATTATATCGTTATCGAAATTAATCCTCGTGTAAGTCGTTCTTCTGCCTTAGCTTCTAAAGCTTCAGGTTATCCTATTGCTCGTATTGCTACCAAAATATCTATAGGGTATGGATTAGACGAAATTATTAACGAAGTTACTGGAAAAACTCCTGCTTGTTTTGAACCGTCATTAGATTATGTTGTTGTTAAAATACCCAAATGGCCTTTTGATAAATTTCCAAAAGCAATACGAACTCTCGGTACCAAAATGATGGCTACTGGTGAGGTTATGGCTATAGGGCGTAATTTTGAACATGCTTTTCTCAAGGCTATTCGTTCCTTAGAAATCAATCGCTATGGTCTCATGTATCCTGAATCCGAAAATAGAACTATAGATGAATTGAAACAACGTGTAATCAAAGCTGGTGATGATAGAATTTTTGATGTTGCAGAACTTCTTAGAAAAGGATTTATGTGGCGTCGTCTCTGCGAATTAACTGGTATTGATTATTATTTTATGGAAAAAATAGATTGGATTGTTCGTCAAGAAGAGTTACTCAAAACATATATTCTTAGTGATCTCACTACCGATCATTTAAGAACTATCAAAAGTAAAGGTTTCTCAGATAAAGCTATTTCACAATTAATGAATGTTGCAGAAGAAGATATTTTTGCAAAAAGAAAAGAGCTTGATATCTTCCCTGTGTACAAACCTGTTGATACTTGCGCTGCTGAATTTGAAGCTCTCACTCCCTATTATTACTCTTGTTATGAAACAGAAGATGAAGTACCTGTTTCTAATAGACAAAAAATGCTCGTTATTGGATCTGGTCCTATTCGTATTGGACAAGGAATAGAATTTGATTACTCTGTGGTACATGCTGTAAGAACATTAAGATCAATGGGTTATGAGAGTATCGTTATCAATAATAACCCTGAAACGGTAAGTACAGATTTTGTTATTGCAGATAAATTATATTTTGAACCTCTCACCGAAGAGGATGTTTATCATATTATTCTTAAAGAAAAACCAGAATATGTATTTGTACAATTTGGAGGACAAACAGCTATTAAATTAGCTCATTTCCTTTATGAAAAAAATATTCCTACTGCTGGTGTTGGTTTTGAACAAATTGATCTAGCTGAAGATAGAGAGCGTTTTGATAGCTTGATGGAAGAGCTAGATATTCCAAGACCCAAAGGTACTAATATCCGCTCTATGGAAGAAGGTATCAAAGCTACTCATGAACTTGGATTCCCTGTTTTAGTAAGACCTTCTTATGTGCTTGGTGGTGCAGGAATGGAAATCTGTTATTCCATTGAGGAACTCAAAAATTATCTTGCTACTGCTCTTGAACGAACAGACCATCCTATTTTAATAGATAAATATCTAAAAGGAATAGAATTAGAAACGGATGCTATTTGTGATGGTGAGGATATCTTTATTCCTGGTATTATGGAACATTGGGAAAGATCTGGAGTACACTCTGGAGATAGTATTAATATTTATCCAACTCAGCGTATTACTCCAGAAACAGAACAATTAGTAGAAGACTATTGTCGTAAAATTGCTCTTGCTATGAATATCAAAGGTCTTATCAATGTTCAATTTGTAATGCATGATAATAAACCTTATGTCATTGAAGTTAATCCTCGTGCCAGCCGAACTATTCCCTTTATCGCCAAAGTTACAGGAATTCCCATTATTGATATAGCTACAAAAGTCATGTTGGGCAAAAAATTAAAAGATCTCGGCTATACTAACACACATCCAAAAATCAAAGATATTGCTGTCAAAGTACCAGTATTCTCTACTGAAAAATTATCGAATGTAGAAGTAGGACTCAGCCCAGAAATGAAATCTACAGGAGAAAGTGCTGCAATAGCATCTACTTTTGAAGAGGCACTGTATAAAGGACTTTTATCTGCTCGTAAAAATTATCTTCATTTGGAAGACACTCATATTTATTTGTCACTTTGTGAACAAGATCTTGTAAGACAAGAGATTACAGATATATTAAGATCTTTTCCCGCTAATTGTTTGAATCTTAGTGCAGAAGAAAGTACCGCTTTGTATTTACAAGAGCAAGGTTTACAAGTACAAGCCTTAAAATCTACTGAAAAAATTGAAGCGAGTATGAAAAATGGTACTTTTAATATATTTGTAAATATATCTACAACATCTCGTGATATAGAAAGGAATGAATTTAATTTGAGACGAACAGCTTTGGAATTTGGTTTGGAAGTAATGACTTCACCCGATAGTCTTAAAGCTTTTTCTATTATTAAAAATGCTAATATTCAAGACTTTACTATAAAAGAATTATTTACAACAATAGGGTATAAATAATGAAATCTCTTGTTTCTATTAATGATATTGATAAAACAACTATTTTAAAAATTTGTTACCGAGCCTTAGAAATAAAAAATCAAAGATTCTCAAAAACACTTTCTGATAAAATTATTGCACTTTTATTTTTTGAACCTTCTACAAGAACCAAATTATCTTTTCAAAGTGCTATCTTACGCAGTGGTGCTCATATTCTCAATTTTGAAGCAGAGAACTCTTCCCTCAAAAAAGGAGAGAGTTTAGAAGATACTATTCAAATGACCAGCTCTTATGCTGATCTGATTATTATTAGACATCCCGAAGAAGGTGCTGCACTCAGAGCAAAAAAAGTTAGCTCTTGCCCTGTCATTAATGCAGGTGATGGAACAAATGAACATCCTACTCAGACGCTTCTTGATTTAGCAACTATCTTAGAACATAATGGATCTTTAGATGGTATTACTATCACTCTTGGAGGGGATTTAAAATATAGTAGAACTATTCCCTCCCTACTCCAAGCCTTAGCACATTTTGATATCAAAATAATTCTTGCTTCACCTCTGCTACTTGCATTACCTGATCATTTAAAGACTAAATTTCAAGACAAAATAATCCTAGAAACAAACTCCCTCAAAGAAGGATTGAAAAGTGATTATTTTTATATGACAAGAGTACAAAAAGAAAGAATATCCAGCACTACTGATATTTCATTTGAAGAAGACTGGATCTTAAACAAAAATATTTGTGAACAATATGCTAACAAAAACACCAAAATTCTCCATCCTCTTCCTAGAGTTAATGAAATTGCTCTTGACATAGATAATAGTCCTTATCAATTATATTTCACTCAAGCAGAAAATGGTGTGTATACTCGTATTGCTTTATTAGAATATATTTTAGGAGTTTTTTGATGCACTCTATCACTTCCACTATTCTTAATATTACACATTTAAGTCCTGATTTGTTTGTTCTTGATATTAATTTCCCTTATCCTATTCAAGCAGGACAATTTATGATGATTAAAATACCAGACAACTCAAAAATCCTTCCTCGTCCTATTAGTATTTTTAATTACGATCCTCTCACCCATAATTTATCCTTGTTAATTCGAAATCGTGGCAAAGGTTCTAGTGTATTATCAAAAATATCTCTTGGACAAAAATTAGATATATTTGGAAGTTTAGGAAAAGGGTTTGATACTAAGATCACTAATAAAAATATTATTCTTATGGGAGGAGGAGAAGGCATTGCCCCTATGCTCCTCACCAGTGAACTACTCAAAACAAATAATAATGTTTCTGTATTTGCTGGTTTTCGCCATCAAATCGAAGCCTCTACTTTGGATTATTTTGATACAGATTTACATATTCAATACACAGCACAAGATCATTCAGAAAATTGTTCCCGTGGATTAATTACTGATCTATTAGACGATCTTAATGAGCCTGATTATATATATACTTGTGGTCCTATTCCTATGATGAAAGCTATTTATAATAAAGTGCTTCATAAAAAATGGAACACCAAAGTATTTGTCTCTATGGAGAGTCGTATGGCATGTGGTGTTGGAGCTTGTGTTGGTTGTGTCATAAAAAATTGCGATAATAATTCTATAAAAGTTTGTACAGACGGACCAATATTTCTTGCACAGGAGATATTCAATGGCTAATTTATCTGTTAATTTTCTTAATTATACTCTAAAAAATCCTCTTATTGCTGCTTCTGGAACTTTTGGCTTTGGAGAAAATTATCAAAAATTTTTTTCTTCTGATGAACTAGGTGGTATGGTACTAAAAGGACTTACCCCTGAAGCTCGTATAGGAAATGATGGAATTCGTCTTGCGGAAACTGCTTCTGGAATGCTCAATTCTATAGGCTTACAAAATCCAGGTCTTGAATATTTTGAATCTTTTATACTTCCTAGCCTTAAAAATGTTAATAATCTCCGTATTGCGAACATCAATGGAAAAAGTATAGAAGACTATGAAATTCTTGCTGCTCGTGCTGATACATGGGAAGAAATTGATATGATAGAATTAAATATTTCTTGCCCTAATGTAAAAGAAGGTGGAATGGCTTTTGGAACTATCCCCGAAGTAGCTGCTGAAGTTACAAAACGCGTCAAATCATTAATTCATACCAAACCCCTTATTGTCAAATTATCTCCAAATGCTATGGATATTGGAGCTGTAGCTATCGCTGTCGAAAATGCTGGTGCTGATGCCTTGTCTCTTATTAACACTTTATTAGGAATGGCTATTGATATCAAACAAAAAAAACCAGTCCTAGGAAATGTTTTTGGTGGATTATCTGGACCAGCAATAAAACCTATTGCCTTGAGAATGTTATGGCAAGTAAGACAACAAACATCTATTCCTATTCTTGCTGGTGGAGGAATTTTTAACGCTACTGATGCTATTGAATTTTTAATGGCTGGAGCAGATGCTTTGTCCATAGGTACAGCTTTTTTTAGTGATCCGCTTGTTACCCAAAAAATATTAAAAGATTTACAAAATTATATGAATCAAGAGAATATAAGCTCTCTTCAACAAATTATAGGCATTGCCCATCTATAATATTACATAGGAGTCATCTATGACCGCTCAAGAAAGATTAATCGTAGCTTTAGATTTTAAAACTGCTAGCGAAGCAGAACAAGTAATTTTAACTTTGGGAGAACATGTTTCTTTTTATAAAGTGGGATTAGAATTATTTTTGAATACTGGAGGATCTATTTTAGAATTTTTAGCATCTCAAAATAAACGCATTTTTTTAGATCTAAAATTTCACGATATCCCTAATACCACTGCAGCTGCTTCTCGTTTTGCTGCTAGTTTGAATTCTGTGAGCATGTTTAATATTCATGCTTCTGGTGGAACTGAGATGATTAAAGAATCTATAGCTGTCAAAAGAGTTGATCAAATATTACTTACCGTTACTGTCTTAACTTCTCTTGATGATTCCGATATTATTTTGAATTTTCAAAGTCCTTTAAATGCTTCTAAATTAGCATTAAATTTAGCAAAAAATAGTAAATTAGCTGGAGCTAATGGCGTAGTTTGTTCTGCTCTTGAAGCTCAAACAATCAAAAAACATTGTGGTGATAAATTTATCACTGTCTGTCCTGGAATTAGATTCAATGATTCTAATCTAGGCGATCAAAAAAGAGTCTTAGGACCTAAAGAAGCAATACAAAATGGTGCTGATTATTTAGTAGTAGGACGCCCAATTACAGCAGATCCCTCTCCAAAAGATGCTGCTCTAAGAATGTTAGAACAAATATCTCAGGCTTTAATATCATGACTCTGTTCAAAAATGCCTTACTATCCAGTAATCAAGTACGAGATATTCTTGTTGACCAGGGTACTATTCAATTGATTAGTCCCTGTATCGATAGTCCTACTGATCATATTATTGCTTGTGAAGGACGACTACTACTCAGTGGGATGATAGATGGACATGTTCATTTTAGAGATCCTGGATTTCCTCAAAAAGAAGATGCTATGAGTGGAACAAAAGCAGCGTTACGAGGTGGTGTTACCTCTATATTAGATATGCCTAACACCTTACCATTGTGTGTTAGTACCCAAGAATTAGCTCATAAAAAGTCTATCTATAGACAAAATTCTTATACAAATTATGGATTTCATTTTGGTGGTGATGCAAGAGATAATTCTCTCCAATTTCCTCATCCTTCACAATATGCAGCATTGAAAATATTCTTAAACGAAAGCACTGGTTATATGCTTGTTACTGATGATAATGTGCTAAATAATCTCTTTTCAAAATCACATTATATAGCTGTTCATGCTGAAGGAGACGCTGTTGATAAAGCTATTTATTTTGCAAAAAAACATCACAATACGCTTTATTTATGTCATATTTCTCAAGCAGAAGAATTACAACTTATCCAAGATGCCAAAAATAAAAAATTACCTATTTTTGCAGAAGTATGCCCGCATCATCTTCTTTTTAACCAAAAAGATACTACAGCACTCCTAACAATGAAACCCAGTCTTAGAAGTAAAAGAGATCAAGACATGCTTCTTCAAGCCTTAGACAGTGGATTATTAGATACATGGGGAACAGATCATGCTCCTCATCTTATTTCTGAAAAAGAAACACAACTCACTTATGGAATCCCCGTTATAGAATTCGCTCTAGAGCTTTTACTCACTCTAGCCAAAGATATGAATTGGTCTCATCAAAAAGTCGAATCTTTATACTCTAGTATGCCTCAAAATATTTTTTCTATTACAAAAAAAGGGAGAATTATTGAATCATATGATGCTGATTTTGTTCTTATTGAACAAGATACTTCATATACTATTCATGAGAAAGATATAGTTTCTAAATGCAATTGGAGTCCTTATCTAGGAAGAAAAGTCACATCAAAAATACATAGTACCTATATAGGTGGAGAAGAAGTATACAATGCTTCTTCTCAAGAATTCAAAAAATCAAGATATATTAAGGAGATTTCTTATGATAGATAATACCAAAAAAATCGCTCAGGTACTTTTAGATACCAGAGCAGTACGATTGAATGTTAACACTCCTTATATATTTGCCTCAGGTATTAAAAGTCCCATCTATTGTGATAATAGATTTTTATTAGGATTTCCTGACGCTCGTAATACTATCATTAATGCTTTTTTAGAAAATCCTCTTGTTCAAGATGCTGAAATTATTGCTGGTACTTCGACTGCTGGAATTCCTTGGGCTGCGATTATTGCTGATCATCTCAAAAAACCATTAGCCTATGTAAGAGCAGAAGCCAAGGCTCACGGCGTAGGTAAAACAGTAGAAGGTGCTGAAGTAGCAAATAAAAAAACAGTCGTTATTGAAGATCTTATTTCTACAGGAGCTAGTTCCAAAAAAGTATTAGACAATTTATTAACTGAAAATGCATTGGTCACTGGCATTGTTGCTATATTTTCTTATGAATTTCCAGAAGTCACTACTATTTTTGAAAATACTCCTTATCATACTCTTAGTACTTTTTCTACTTTATTACAAATAGCTAGAGAAACAAATATGCTTAATGACATAGAATGTTCTATTGCTAGTGCATGGAATTCTTCTCCTCGTACTTGGAAAATATAATTATAAAATTAAAGAAGAAAAGTTATACTTAATCAAAAATATAAATTTCATAATATTAGATAATAATTTTAGAGTAAATACAAAATTCTATTTTTTATAGAATTTATAAAAAAGCATACAAAAAAAATTATCAATCAAATCAAAAAAACACCCTTAATTTTGGGGGTGTTTTTTTTTGTGATTATTAATGATTTATTTTATAGCTTCTATCCCAAAAGAAAATTCCTCATGAGTTAGCTGAAAACATTCTTCCCATAGAATAGGACAAGCACTTTGATATAACTCTACTGAATTTACAATTGAAAATCTTGCTTTTTTACATTCTTCCATTAGCATTTCTTTATTATCTAAGGATTATTTTGAATAGAAATCATAATATACAAAAAGAAAATCAGAATGTAGTGTATTAATTATTTCTGCTATTTTATCTTGTTTATCTTTTCTAGATAGCCTAATACCTAGAAAAGAAAGTAAATATTAATATACTTATTATATTAATATTTACTTAAATCTGTAATTCTATGCGTAGATTCCCAAGGAAGATTTTCTTTACCAAAATGTCCATAATTGGTAGTTTGAGTAAAGATAGGTTTAGTGAGTTCTAAGTATTTGATAATAGCTTCTGGAGAAAGATCAAAATTTTTAATTATTAATGTTGAAATTTCTTCATTAGAAATAATTCCCGTTCCAAAAGTGTCTACAAATACTGATAATGGCTGATCATATCCTATAGCATAAGCTAATTGAATTTCTACTTTTTTTGCTAAATTAGCAGCGACAATATTTTTTGCAATGTGCCGTGCCATGTAAGCTGCAGATCGGTCAACTTTGGTCGCATCTTTTCCACTAAAAGCACCGCCACCATGACGAGCCATACCACCGTAAGTATCTACAATAATTTTTCTGCCTGTCAATCCAGTATCGCCATGAGGTCCACCAACAACAAATCTTCCAGTACTATTAATATAAAATTTAGTATTTTCATCCAATAAATTTGTCGATGCTAATGATGGTATAATAATATGTTCTTTCAGTACAGAACGAAGTTCTTCTATAGAGATATTATCATCATGCTGATGAGATAAAACTACAGCATCAATACGCTTAGGTATATTATTTTCATATTCTATAGTAACTTGAGATTTTGAATCCGGTCTCAACCAAGATATTTGATTAGATTTTCGAAGCTTTGTTGCTAATTTTAAAATATTATGAGACAATTGTATCGGTGCTGGCATTAATTCTGGAGTTTCATCTGTTGCATAACCAAACATAATTCCCTGATCTCCTGCTCCCAATGCAGAAAATGTTCCTTCACCTTTATTAACACCTTGCGCAATATCTTTCGATTGTTCATCAATCACATTCATCACACAAATAGAATCAGCACTAAAATGTAATTCAGGAGTAATATATCCAATATCACGAATTGCTTGTCGTGCTAATTTTTGTATATCAACATAAGTAGAAGTTGTAATTTCTCCACCAATAACTAGCATTCCTGTAGTAGCATAACACTCACAAGCAACCCGACTATTTGGATCTTTTGTAAGACAAGCATCTAAAATAGTATCAGAAACAAGATCACAAACTTTATCAGGATGTCCTTCAGAGACTGATTCTGATGTAAAAAAATATTTTGACATATTGACCTCTATAATATTGTATTATATTATATTATATATGTCAATCACATAATATTAACCATAAACATATATAAATTGAATACAAATAAATTTTATACATACTAGATTATCAATTTTACTATTTTTAAAAATAATAAAACATCTTAAATTAGATGTTTTATTTATTTATAATATATTTATTAATAATTTCTATTCTTTAATAGTTTTCATCATACGATTCATCTTCAGTATATTCTTCAGTAGCTTCTTCTATTACAGCTTCTTCTATTACAGCTTCTTCTATTACAGCTTCTTCTATTACAGCTTCTTCTATTACAGCTTCTTCTATTACAGCTTCTTCTATTACAGCTTCTTCTATTACAGCTTCTTCATATATAGTAGGAGCTCCTATCGTTGGAGGAACTGTATCTAATGTAATACTAAAATTATCTGTTGGATTTTGTTTTGTATTAAGAATGTCTACAGGCACAATATTTGACGCTGAATTCATAGAACCGGATAGCTCTTTCAATTTTTGAGGATTATTCATCATCCCTTGTCTGAGAAATTCTTCTGCTAAATTATCAATAGCAGCATCTGTAGATCTTTGAGCAGCCAGTGCTGCAGATTGAGCTTCATAAGCACGAATCTGTGCTTTCGTACTAGCACCCTGTTCTCTTAAAAGTCTTTCGGCAGCATTACGAGCTAAGCGTTCTGTTTTATAATTTTTTTCTGCTGATAATTTTTCAGTTAGTATTTCATCATAACGCTCTCTAGCTAATAAATCTATTTGTATTTGTTTATCTTTTAGAGTATTGGCTTCTCTCGTCCATTTTTCAGCTTCTGTTCTCCAATATTCAGCTTCCTTAGTCCATTCAGAAGCTTGTTGACGTAATCGCTCAGCTTCTGATCTAGATTTAGCTGCTAGAACAAGATCTGTATTGACTCTCTCTTTTTCAGTTTGTTCCTGAAGTTGTCCAATTCTTGTAGATCGCATTTTTACAAATAAATAATCAACAATTTTTTGTTCTCCAGCTTTTGCTGCTATAGTTAATGGTGTAAGATTTTTATTATTAACAACATATACATCTGCACCGTTGTTTATAAGATATTCAACACCTGAAAAAGAACCTATAGCCGCAGCATAATGAAGTGGAGTAAATCCGTCAATATCTTGAGCATTAATATCATACCCTTTATCTACAAGTACTCTAATCATTTCTATATAACCTTGTGCTGCTGCCCAATGTAATGGTGAATAGTTTGATGACATTGTTTGTGTGGACTGCCCATAAGAACTAGTTGATATCAAAAATCCTACAATTGTACATAATACTATTTGTTGCATATCCTTACCTCTTAATACTATCATATTCTTACTATTATTCATAAAGAATCAATGATTTATCGGAATTTTTATACAAAAATTAAAATTTTATCTTGTTTTTATTTATATATACTGCTATATATTTATTCCAACAACTACACTAGTTGTATCGGGTATTCTAATATTTTGTTCTGGATATTTATAATAAGGTACATAAACCCCTATATTAACAAGAAAATCCAATACATCTCTATGAGCATTTTCAGCTGCATATTCTACAGGATATTTACCAAAATTATTTTGAGTATTTAATTCAACATTTTGACTAACAAGAAATTCTACAATTTCTTTTCTACCTAAACTAGAAGCATAATGTAATATTGTATTACCATTGAAGTCTTTATCATTGAGATTAGCTCCATAAATAGCTAATAAAACAATCATTTCGTAGTTATTATTTTGAGCAGCTAATAAAATAGAAGAATATCCCTGATTATTTTTAATAGAAACATTTGCATTATTTTCAATCAAAAAACGAGCTATTTTAGTATGATTTTTATATAAAGCCCACATCAAAGGGGTGAAGCCATTTTCATCTCTCGTATTAATATTAGCACCTTGTGCTAGTAAAAACTTGGTATATTCTATATTTCCAGAATACACAGCACCTAAAATATCATTTGTATTATCTACCTTGTTACTATATATATTAGTGGAGAAATACACAAGAAAAAATAAAATAATTGATTTTTGATACATTTACCAATCCTTTTCTAAAACAAAAAATTTATTAACACAATATATAGCATATTATACTAACAAATCAATTTTTATCGCAAATTTTTAACTTATTTGTTTTTTATATTATCGTATATATGTCATATATATAGACGATAAAATCATTAAATATCTTAAAAGTCTCTTTACAAATTTATTCAAATGTGATATACTATTTTATAATATATAAGTGTATACCACTTATTTCGTTGAAAAATAAATAGTATTTAAGCTATTTATCATGAAATATATTAGATAAATCTAAATTAACCAAATACCTCCTATTGTTAATTTATTAGTGGCATATCTAAAATTTCTTAACACATCATTCAGCTAAAATAAGTGTGACCATTATAAATAATTTAAGGAGTATTCATTTGAGTACAACATTCGATTTAGATAAAAAATTTACAGATCTAAACCTCCCTGCAGATATTCTGCAATCATTAAACGATCTAGGCTATGAACATCCAACAATGATTCAATCAGAAAGTCTTCCTATTATCGTTGCTGGTAACGATGTCGTTGGTCAAGCTCACACAGGTTCAGGCAAAACAATTGCTTTTGGAATACCTGCTCTTATGACTATTGATGTCAACAATGATGATACGCAAGTTCTTATTATGTGTCCAACAAGAGAATTAGCAAACCAAGTCGCCGATGAAATTGGTAAAATTGGTAAACATACTAATAGATTAAAAATCGTTCCTGTTTATGGTGGAACATCTATAGACAGACAAATCAAATCTCTAAAAAGAGGTGCTCATATCGTTGTGGGAACACCTGGTCGTATTTTAGATCATATTAATAGACGAACTATTTCTTTAAGTGCTATTAAAATGGTAATATTGGATGAAGCTGATAGAATGTTAGATATGGGATTTGTAGATGATATGAAAACTATTTTATCTACCTCTCCAACAGATAGACAAACTGTCATGTTCTCTGCAACAATGCCTAAACCAATTTTAGAAATTGCTAAAAGATTTCAAAAAAATCCTATAAATATTAAAACAAGTAATGCGGAAATGTCCGCTCCAAAAGTAGAACAATTTTCACTTGATATTAATGAAAGTCAGAAATTAGAAGCAACATTACGAATTTTCACTATTGAAAATCCTCGTCTTGGTATTATTTTTTGTAACACCAAAAGAAAAACAGATGAAGTCGTTTCTGCTTTACAATCTCATGGTATTTTTGCTGATGGTCTTCATGGAGATATGAAACAAGCTCAAAGAGATTCTGTATTACACAAATTCCGTCAAGGAACTATTACTGTTCTTGTTGCAACAGATGTTGCAGCTAGAGGGTTAGATGTAGATGATATTGATTTAGTTATCAACTATGATTTTCCACAAGATCCTGAGCAATATGTTCACCGCATTGGACGTACTGGCCGTGCTGGAAGAGAAGGTAAAAGTTATGCTTTTATAGGTCGTAGAGATCGTTTTCAATTAAAAATTGTACAACGATTAACTAAAGTAGAACCAACTATGATGCGTATGCCATCTCCAAAAGATGTTGAAGAAATTCAAAATAAACGAATGATAGAACAATTAGTAAAATTAGCTGAAAGTGATGATATTAATACCTATATTGAAAAAATTAATAATTGGAGTACTATCGCTAATTTAGATGCAACAACTCTTGCAGCTATTCTTCTTAAAATGAAAACAGTTGCCAAAAGTGGTTCAGCTGATTCCAAAAAGAAATCTTCTTCATCTTCTTCTTCTTCTAATGCATCTTTTGATAATACAGGAGCAGAACACGGTATGGTTCGTTTCTTTATGAATGTAGGGCGTGATAACAGAACAACTCCTCGTGAAATTGTTCAAGCACTCGTTCGTGAATGTGGTCTTCAAGGATCAGATATTGGTAAAATTAATATTTTTGATAAATTTACATTCTTCGAAGTATCTGATGCTAAATCAGAAGAAGTTTATAGAACTATTCAAAAAACTAGAGTTAGTGGTATCTCTGTAAATGTAGAACCTGCAAATAAAAAATAATTTTATAAAAAATATTTAAACAAAAAAAGAGTTGAAAAATTTCAACTCTTTTTTTGTGTTTTATATAGTATATGTAATTTTTTAATAAAAATATTATTATTATAATTTTTATTCCGATACTTAATTAAATATTTATTATTATTAAGAGGCTTATTTTATGGGCAAAATTTATAAAAATACAAATCCTACAAAAGTGTCAACTTCTCCTATATTTATAAAAAATACAATTTCTCCTTTTCAAGAAACAACTATTATAAATACATCTTTTGTTCTTCCTCAAGCCAAAATTATTCCTTTAGAAAATTTCAATCAATTTTTAGATATAGCTATAAAACTTATTCATAATAATGAATTTGATAAAGCTCTTTCTTTTTTAGTAAATCTTGAAATAACTGATCCTAATAATATACAAGTACACGAGCTTTTAGCAGATGTATTCTTACAACTAAATCAATTAGCTTTAGCAAAAGAACAATGTCAAATTTGTGCAGAATTACTTAGTAAAATAAATCCTAGCGATATATTTACTCTTAAAACATTTGAACAAATATTAGCAGATGCTGGTAATTTCAATGAATTAGAACAAGATTTTAAAAATTTTCAAACAGAAGAAATCACTAATGATAATTTTCATTATGGTACTAACATCGCTTTGAAATTAGCAACTCATCATATGTCACAACAAAGATATCAAGAAGCAGAAACCTTACTTATTAATTTTCGAGATAAATATACCAACTTTTTAGAAAACACAGAATCTTAAGAAAATTTTCTAAATTCTCCATTTTTTTCTAAAAATTTCACTTCTGGTTCTAATACAATTTGAAAATTTTTCCATATTTCTTTTTGAATATATGTGATCAAATCTAAAATATCTTGAGCTTTAGCATTTTGACCATCATTTATAATAAAACCTGCATGCTTTAAAGAAATAGAAACCCCACCTATTTTCATCCCCTGTAAACCTGCATCCATAATTAATTTGCCAGTAAAATATCCTTCAGGTCTTTTAAAAATACTTCCAGCACTAGGGAATTCTAGAGGTTGCTTGCTTTCTCTTTGCTCTCTATAATCATCCATTTTTTTCTTAATAATATCAGCATGTGATTTTTGTAATTGAAAAACAGAAGAGAGGACTACTGATTGATTTTTAGCAATAGAACTAGTTCTATAAGCAAATTGATGCTCTTCATTAGTAAGAATTGACATACCTTTTATTTTATGAAATATGGTAGAAGAATGTAAGACATCTTTCATTTCACCACCATAAGCTCCTGCATTCATAAAAACAGCACCACCTACAGTTCCAGGAATACCAGACGCAAATTCTAATCCTGTTAAAGAATGCTTCAAGGCAAAAACACTCAAATCAAATAAGCTTACACCTGCTTCTACTATGATTTTCATGTTATCTTTTTCATCTATATAAATACGATTAAGTTTTTGAGTGTTAATAAAAAGTAAATCCACCCCATCATCATTTGCAATAATATTAGAACCTTTACCTAATATAAAATAAGGAATATTTGTTTGTTCCAAATCTTTCAACAATTCAATCATTTCAGAGACTAAAGCAGGATACAGCATCAATTCTACTTTTCCACCAACTTGCATTGTTGTGTAATCTGATAAGTATTGATTTTTTTTATATTCAATATGATCATATTTTTCTTGTAATAACATATTATTATTTGAATAAAACACTACTTACCTCTATAATTTAAAACAATTGTATAAATACTTTCTCTAATATATCCGAAGATATTATATATTATAATATACTTCTATTTATCGTGCAAATATATTATAATATACATTCTATCTTACTAAAAATTAAAAGGATCTTTTACATATGAAAAAAAATATTTTGTTATTATCTTTTTTAATTTTTTCTGGTTGTTATTTAAATAAATTTAGTGACTATATGGCACCAACACCACCAGTACTTACATTAGACTCAGCAATATGGACTTCTTTAGTATCTATTCCCATACAAATAAATAAAACGGTACCTTACACGATATTTGTTAATACGGATAACTTAATCTATACATATAAAAATCAACGAAATCAATTGAGTTTATTAATACATAATTCTAAAAATAATATTACAAAACAACATAATATTACTTCTATACCGCTATCTATTTCTGATACAATACAAATTTCTTATACAGAAGCTAACAATACTGGGACAAAAATAATTGGAGTAACTGAATTTGATCCAACAAGTACATTTTATCAATTCAAATCGTATATTTTAAACAATAATTGGAGTACATCTGATCTAAATACATATAGTACTGACAAACTTATTACTAGCAATCCTATTATTTTCAATTATGAAAATTCCAGTAGTGGAACTCTAATACTCCCCCATCCTATGTCTGCAACTCAAAAAAGACTTAGTAATTACAATATCAATCCAACTGGAGTTATTCCTCATAGAAATATTATTATAGATGAAAATAATACTTATAAAATTATAGATATCAATAATAAAATTATAGCACTTTTTTTTAATAGCTCTTTATTTAAAACATTTAATTTTACAGATAATGTTAATTCTGATGGAACTATAATTTATTCAAGTAATCCTAGAACAATAAAATATAGCTTATCTGAAGGATTCGATGTATGGGCAACACACAATCCTGATGGTCAAAATATGTCTATTGTAAAAATAACACTCAATAATTCAGGTCAAATCATAAACGAAGTAACTGTTAAAGAAAAAATACAAGGATCAGAAGGTATAATTACAAAAGGTGAAAATGCTAATAGTTATTTTTTAGCTTTAAAAACTACACAAAATACATTACAAGTATTAAAAACAAGCGATAATTTTAAAACATTAGAAATTTTAGGAGTTACTAGTATCGGCTCATATAACCTAATTAATATTAATCTTACAAGTATAAATGGAATTCCTTTTCTTTCTTATGTTGATACACTTACTGATGAATTAACTATTCTTAAATATTCACAAAAAGAAAACAATTCAGATAATCACACTCTACCAGAAGCTAAAATCACTCTAACTTCTACCACTGTAACAGCAAATACTTTTTTTAATATATCTGGATCTACTTCACTTGGTAATAATTTATCTTATTTTTGGAGTGTTAATCCTAAATTAGGATCAATTATCGAAAATTCTCTAAATATTAATACTCGAATATCACTTCCTTCTTCAGTAACGCCTATCGATATTATTTTAGAAATTAATGATGGTGAGAAAAGTTACAAAACTATTCAAAAAATAACAGTTTTATAGAATAAAAAACACTCTTATAAAAAGAGTGTTTTTTATTCTATATTATAAATTCTTAGAACTTTTATATAGCTCTAAAATATGTGGATCTAATTTATCAAAAAATTCTTTTTCTTGTAAAATTATTATATTCAATTCTATTGCTTTTTTAACCTTTTCAGCTCCAGGATTTTCTCCTACAATAAGATAATCTAATTTTTTAGTTACTCCTGGTAGCATCTGAATGGACAAACTATCGAAGAATTCTAGTATTTCTTGTCTTGAATATAAAAATTGAGACTTACCTGTCATTAACACTTTTTTACCGCTAAATATATTATAACCTAAAAACAATTTTAATTTATCTCCATATACTATTTTAAAATCTGTATCAAAAAGATATTTTAATTCTTGATGATAGCGTGTGTGTGATAAAAATTTAATTAACTCTTCCGTTGCACTGACACCTAGTATTAATGATTGTACAGCAAGAAGCTCTTGTGATCTCAAAAAAGATAATTTTTCATCTAATAGTTTTTTACTTACTTTCAAGTTTATATCTTGATTAATTTTTTCTATAGTTATTTTATCTTTTGTTTTTAATGTTTCTTCTATAGAATTTCTTATTTCTAATATTATTTGCAATTTTTTATTCTCATCACCTTCTTGAAGATAAGCGATAATCAAATTATCTAGATTTTTAAAATATTTTGCTAATTTATTAGCAGATATAGATCCTATTCCTTTGATACCAAAAGCTTGAATAAAGATTACTAAATCTACAGATTTTTTAGCATCAATATTTATCAATAATTGAGTAATACTCTTTTCTCCAAAACCTTCTAATTGAAATAACTCTTCTTTATGTTGTTCTAGTTTAAAAATATTTGCAAAAGAATCTATATAATCATTTTCAGAAGAACCTAAAAAACCTTTATCAAATAATACTTCTACAATTTTATCACCAAATCCATCTATATTTAACCCAGATTTTGATACAAAATATTTCAAACGAGCTTTCAAAATACCCACACATGTAATGTTTGAACATCTTAACACTCTTGCTTGTTCATCACCAATGATTTTATCCCTAACTGTCTTTGCTTTACAAATAGGACATGATTCAGGTTCTACAATCATTTGAGCATTAGTAGGTCTCTGTTCCAATACAAATTTCACAACAAAAGGAATCACATCGCCAGCTCTTTTAATAATAACTGTATCATTTATACGAAAATCATTATCTTTAATATAATCAAAATTATGTAATGAAGCTCTTGAAATAACAACACCCGCTAATTCAACTGGTTGTAAAATAGCTACTGGCGTTATTGCTCCTGTTCGTCCTACTTCATATTCTATACCTAACAAGATAGTTTGTATTTCTTCAGCTTCAAATTTCCAAGCTATAGCCCATTTTGGTGCTCTATCTGAATAACCCAACACATCTTTGATTTCATCCATTATAACTTTTGCTACTAAGCCATCTATTTCAAAAGGTAATTGATCTCTTTTTTGTACAATTTCATTATAAAAAATCTCTGCTTCGTGAATATTTCCAGCATGAATTATTTTTCTTTCTGGAGAAATTGAGAATCCAAGCTCTGTTAAATAATCCATTCTATGTGTATGAAGATTCATTAATATTAATGAAGAGTTTGTATCTTTAGTTTTACAATCATAAGCATAAAATTGTAATTTTCTAGTAGCCGATTGTTTTGAATCTAAAAGTCGAACACTTCCTGCTGCTGCATTTCTAGGATTTGCAAATACTTTTTCACCTTTGATCATTTTATTTTTATTTAATTCTTTAAAATCATCTTTAAATATAATGATTTCACCATAAATAACAAGATCATTTGGAGCTTGATCATCAAGACGCAAAGGAATATTTCGTATTGTTCTAATATTCTCAGTTACTAATTCTCCAATTTCTCCATCTCCTCGTGTTGATGCTTCTACAAGAACTCTATCTTTATAAACTAATTCTATTGCTAATCCATCAAATTTATACTCCAAGACAATACTTGGAGTTGCTAAAGATACAACAGGAACTGTCATTATAGTATGAAAAAATGATAAAAATTCGTTTTTTGACATAACATTATTTAAACTATACATTTTATATTGATGTTTATAAGATTTAAATTCTGCAAGAGCTGGAGCTCCCACTTTTAATACAGGAGAATCTAAAGAAAATTCTTCTGGATATTGCTGCTCTAAATCTAAAAGTTCTCTAAATAATATATCATATTCAGCATCAGTTATTTCAGGATTATTATTTTGATAATAAGCCCTATTATGATACTCTATGATAACTCTCAGTTCTTTTAAGTGTTCAACACTCATCTTGTTCTCCTTGCCATTAAATTCATACTTATAATTCTTAATTTTCGGTATTATATAGTAAAATCTTGAAAAAAGTAATAAAATCAGTTAGAATAAATAACTATGTATAAATTTTGTTTAATATTTTTTTTTCCCTTCGTTATTTTTGCTCAATCTTATGAGATCAATTCATCAGAAATATCTCTTAGACTTTCTGATCCTTTAGAAGTATTACATACAAGCATATTATTTACAAATAACAAATCATCCTTATCTCAACGATATAGCTTTCAACAAATTATACAACTGTTTCAACAAAAACGCTATTCTTTTACTCTTAAAGAAATCGCTACATTTCAAAGAAAATATCCTAATCATATTTATACCAACGAAATAACTTGGTTAAAAGCTAATACTTACTTACAAAAAGGTGAGATACCCCAAGCAAATGAACTACTTCTTACATTAATAGATTCAAAAAATATCGAGATTCAACATAGAGCTTTTCTTGATCTATATCAACTTAATATCGATGCTCGTAATAATACATTGGCTTTGAATTTTATCAAAAAAATTCATGATTCTCCTATAGGATCACCCTATAAAGAAATAGCTCATATGAAATATATCTATCATACTATTCTTTCTCAAAATTATAAACAAGCAAGTAATCTACTACAAAGTTTTGAACAATTATATCCAAATTCTCTTTATCTTAATGAGCTTCAATATTTTATGGCACTAAATGATATTGTTAATGATAAAATAGTTAAAGCAAAAGCTTATGCTTCGACTGTTTTATCAAACAGTACTAATATTGCTCTTCAGCGTCTCATGGGAGAAATAGAACTTCAAGAAAAAAATTACGAACAAGCACTTTCTTATTTTTTACCTATTACTAAAATAAATAACAAATTTCAAGATGAAAGTATTTTCAAATCAGCATTATTATATAAATACCAAAAAAAATACATAGAATCTCAAAAATTATTCTCCACTATCGTGAAATATCATCAAAATTCATCTTATTTTGAAAGAGCGTCAACAGAATTAGCTAATATAAATATTATTCTCAAAAATTATGATGATGCTCTTATCTATTATTTACAAGAAAGTGGTTATATAGGATCTCGAAAAGCTATTGCTTTACTCAAAATAGCTGAAATACATTTTTTAACAACAAACACCTTAGCGACAAGACGCACTGCAGACCGTATTCAATCTTCATTTCCTTATAGTGCCTATGCTAACGAATCTTTATATTGGGTAGGTCGATCTTATCTTCTTGATAAAGAATTCAAAAAAAGTATTCAAATATTTGATGATTATCTTATTCGAGAACCACAAAGTCCTAAAAAAGACGAAATTATGATTTTTTTAGGACATGCTTACGCTAATATAGATAATCAAGCAAAAGCTCGTGGTTATTTTCAAGAAATTATTAATAATTCTCCTAATGAATACCTAAAACGACAAGCACTTATCGCCTTAGGAAGAAGTTATAATATAAACGAACCCAAGCGTTCTTTAGAATATTTTGATCGTGTATGGAAAGTTTGGCCAATAGCCAAAGAGAGTGATCAAGCTCTTTATTATTCTGCTGCGAATAGATATAATCTTCGTCTTAATACTCAAGCTTTAGAAATTTTCAAACAATTAGTTACTAATTTTCCAAATTCTAAATTTTATCAAGATGCTCAACTTGCTATTGTCAAACTAGAATTCAAAGCAGAAAACTTCAATGCTCTTTTAGATATTAACGATATTCCTCTTACAGTCAATAATCGAGAAATCGTCTCAGAATTTAAAGAATTACAAGCACGCAGCTTTTTTAGAATAGGTGAATTTGATCAAGCACTTTCCTTATTTCAAGAATCATTAAAACTTACTGATAATAAAAATCGTAAAGTAGAACTCTTTCTTACAGAAGCGTCTACACTTAGAGCTTTAAATCGTCATGATGAAGCTGTTCAAAAATATGAAAAATATCTTAATGCTATCAAAAATTCTAACGAAATCAGTGATCTTGAAGAAGTATTGTGGGCAGAAATTGCATTTAGTTATCTCGAGATACAAAACACAAAAAAGGCTGATAAAACAATAGAATATATGATTAAAAATTTTCCTCAAAGTAAATTTATTGTGGATTTATACTTCAAACTTGCAGATGGTTATTTTAGCAAAAAACAATATGACCAAGCAGCTGTATATTATAACAAAACACGAATGTTTACCAAAAATAAATCTGTTATATCTGATGCTCTATTAAGAGAAGCGTGGAGTTTAGATTACTCTGGTAGTAGTCAAACAAAAGAAATTTTCAACTTATTCCTTACTACATATCCAAAACATTTTGGTGTTCCTGATATCATGTCCAGATTAGCAATACTTGAAAATACTAATAATAGTTCTATTAGTACACAACTCCGTATACAATTAATTCAAAATTATCCAGATTCTTTGGAAGCAGAACAGGCTCGTTTATTTTTTGCTAATCAATTTGATAATAATAGTTCTATTGATGAATTTTACCAAATCATCTCCTATACCAAAGATTCTCGATTAAAAGCAAAATATCTCTACAAATTAGGATATAAAATGATTAAAGAAAATTTAATTGAAGAAGCAATAATAGTATTTAAAGATATCCATGCACTAAAAGATCCTGTTCATGGAGCAGATGCTTTATTTGAAGCTACCAAATTGTTATCCGATCAAAAAAAATATACAGAACAACTACAATTATATATTAATATTATTACCCATTATGATGAACTATATTATCCAAGAGCTTTAGATAATATCATCCAAACTTATATAGTCTTAGAAGATTATGAAAATGCTGAGAAATTTAAGACAAGACTGTTAGAACAATATTCTGATAGTAAAGAAAGTAAGAAATGGAAATAAATTGATCGTGAAAAATAGGAATAAGAACTATTGTAATAATAAAAAAGATACAATAGTTGATGCGGGATCTTCTTCTCTTATAAAAAAATTATTATGATAGTATTCTTGATTAGACATCATCATTATAATTATTTCTAATAATTTTTGTTCTGTAAGTGTGGGTTCTTCTAATATTTCTGCACAAGACATATCTTTAAGAAATTTAGCGTTAAGATATTGATGATTATCTGGTGATTGAAAAATAGGAATAAATAAACTTGGCGTCCTAAATAATAGTGACTCTGATACTGTACCAGCTCCTGACCTAGCTAAAACCAATCTCGATGCAGACCAAAAAGCATCCATTCTAGTAATAAAACGATATATTTTAATATTCTCTTGATAGGGATCAAGACTAGATAATAAATTTTCTTTATCAAATCTCTCATACTCTTTGGTTCCCAAACTCCATACAATCTGATACCCCTTTTCTATTAAAAAGGGGATAATTTTTAATACTAGATTATTAATTATCTGAGATCCTTGAGATCCTCCAGAAATACCTATGATCGGTTTTGTTGAAGATGATAATTCTAATAAAGCACAAGATTCTTCAAGGCTTAATAATTCTTTATATAATAGAGGATTCCCAGTATATATTTCTTTGTGTAGTGGGATAAATTTAGGAGAAGGAAAAGTAGTAAAAATATTTTTCGCGAAATGAGCCCAAAATCTATTAGTAATTCCTGCAACACTATTTTGTTCCAAAATGTACAAAGGCTTTCTCATTAACAAAGCTGATAATGCAACAATATTAGATAAATAACCACCAGTAATTACCATAAAATCAGGATTAAATTGTTTGATCTTTTTAAAAACCTGTCTCCAAGCATTAAAAATAGAAAATAATTGTTTGATTGTACTAATAGATAATCTACGAGAGATTCCTGTTAATGAAACACAAATACGCTCATCAGATTTTAATAATTCAAATATATCATAAGCTTTGTCTCTATCACTTAATACATAAAGTAGCTCTACATTATGTTTTGCAAATTCTTTATACAAAGCAATTCCTGGTACCAAATGCCCTCCAGTACCACCACCACCAATTAATACTTTCATCATTGTATCCTTTGATTATTGTTCTAATGCTTTTGATAATAACTCATCATCTAAAAAATTATTTTGTTTATTTAAAATATTTTCTACTATAGGATCTATATTTTGATCAATTACAGGTTCTACATCAGGTTCAAATTTTAAATCTGTATCTGATTCAATCTTAGGAATTATTTCAGGAAGATTTCTCATGCCTTCCACAAAATTCATTGCTTGTCCACCTTCTATATGATCAATTGTAGCTACTGCCAAATTAACTTGCACCAAAAATTCATCATCAGATTTGAATACAATTCTATATTCATAACTCATCTGTGCGTGTCTCTCTTTCTTACCTTCTAAAGACCAAATTTCGACCTCTTCAATATGAGAAAGATTTTGGATAATTTGAGTATCTATTTCTTTTAAAAAATGATCATTAATTTCTCTCATTTCTCTATAAAAAACACAGACTTTATTATCTAAAACACCCATTACATAGCTAGCCGTTCTTCTAAAAATAGTTAATCCAGGAATAGCTAATCTAGTAATAAGTGATTCAAATAAACTTTCATTAGAAGTGTAGTAATTACTTAAAAACGGATAATCCAGCCATTTTTCATTATTGAGCATAATATTATCAAGATCTTTATAGAGTGGATTTTCTTGATGCAGTGTTTTATATTCTCGTAATGCAATGATATGATCTCCTCTCAAAGAAAATATAGAAGCACGCATATATTTTAAGTTCAATTTAGTCTCAGATTCATTTACTTGATTAAGATAAGAATCTATCATTCCTAAACTTTCATGATATTTTTTCATAGAAATACAAATAGAAACTAATTCACAAATAATAAATTCTTTTATATGTTGGTCTTGTGTTTTTTCTAATAAGAGCGTGTAAACATCATATGCTTTATCCCAAACTTTCAAGTTTGTTAATGTTTTTGCATAATTATAAGTAATTATATTCTCTTGCTTTCTTTCTAACAAATTATAATGACGAATCGCTTTGGCATACAAACCTAAAGAAGCCAAACATTCTGCATAAAGTTTTCTACTATCAATCAAGGCAGGATTGTTTTTGAGAACAGGTATTAATATTTTACGACACATATCAAAAATATTGTTACAATAAAAAATATAAGCTAATTTATGATTTGCTTTTTCATGTTTTTTATCTAAAGCTGTTGCTATTCTATAATGCATTTCTGATTGTTTAAGATCATTAATCGCTAAAAAACAATCGCCAATTTCTAGTTCTACAAATATTTTATCATTTGTACTTAATTCCAATCTTATTAATGCTATTTCCCACCATTTAATCGCTTCTTCAAACATAGCTAATTTTGATCTTGCCTGAGCTGCATGGATATAAGCACTAAGAGAAGAGTGACTAAAAGTATGCTCTTTACCTTCTGTTAGTTGAACTACTTTATCATAATCAGTCTCATTAAAAGCATCTGAAATTTCAATCCTATGATCTTTATTAGGGAAAAATGTTTGGATAATTAAATAACCTATAGACATTGTTAGCACAACTGTAAGTAAAGAAATTGCAACAAGTATTATATCCATCTAATATCCTCTATATATTTATTAATAAAAAATATTATCAACATTAATTATTAAATAAAAAATGCACAACATCCCCATCTTGAACAATATACTCTTTCCCTTCTTGACGAAGCACACCTTTTTCTCTCGCTTTTGACCAAGCTCCTACGGCAACAAGATCTTGATAAGACACAGTTTCCATACGAATAAAACCTTTTTGCATATCAGTATGTATTATCCCTGCTGCTTCAGGTGCTAACATTCCTTGATGAAGAGTCCATGCTCTAGTTTCTATTTCGCCAGTAGTGAGATAAGTAATCAAGCCTAATAATTCATAACCAGCTTTAATAAGTCTATTAAGACCGCTATCTTCCCAACCTAATTCTGCAATATATTCTTTGGCTTCATCATCTTCTAATTCTGAAATTTCTTGTTCTATTTGAGCAGACAAATGTAAAACACCAGCTCCCAATTGAAGAGCTTTTTGATTGAGGGGTGTCCAATATATATTTTGGTTAGGATCATTGACTTCACTTTCTGATACATTAGCAACAATAAGAATAGGTTTGTCTGTAAGAAAACGATATCCGTCTGTCAATATGCGTTGAGCTGGAGTAAGTTCAGCTTGATAAATCATTTTACCTTCTGTGATAATTTGTTCCAAAGCGACCATTAATTCAAATAATATCTTAGCTTCTTTAATTCCTGTACGAGCTTGTCGCTCTTGTTTGGATTTGATATTAAGAATTGTTTCAAGATCTTTTAGTGCTAATTCATCTAAGACTATTTCAATATCCCTAACAGGGTCTATACTACCAATAACATGCATTACATCTTCGTCTTGAAACAAACGTGTCATCATAATAATTGCATCCGTATCACGAATATTAGAAAGGAATTGATTACCTAATCCCTCACCTTTAGAAGCTCCCTTTACAAGACCTGCAATATCAACAAACTCTACTGTTGTTGGGATTAGTTTTTTAGAACCAGAGATTTCTGAAAGCACTGACAATCTTTTATCAGGAACATTAACGATACCAATATTAGGATCAATAGTACAAAAAGGATAATTTGCACTTTCTATTCCAGCTTTTGTTAGTGCATTAAAAAGTGTTGATTTACCAACATTTGGCAAACCGACGATTCCACAAGAAAATCCCATAATCAAACCTCCAGTATGAGTTTATTGTATTTCCATTATTATAACATACACAATAAATATAAGCAAAAATACATCTTAAAATTTGATAAAAAAATCAGTTCGAAGTATAATAAATACAAGATTATTCATTATATAATTACTAAACAATCACATTTAGGAGATCTCATGCTTTTATATCCAACATTTTATTTTAGATCTCTTTGTCAACCTATCACTTTATCTCACTTATTTAATATTACATTAAGAAATCTATCTTCTGATGAACTACCAATCTTTGAAAAAAGTATCAAAATATTAAGCGACAAACTTTCAGACAAAGAGCGTCGACGCATTTTGTATACTCTTTACCCTCTTGGTAATTTTAGTGCAGAAGGTGCATTAGAAGAGCAATTTATTAGAGAAATTAGCAAAATATGGGTAATTGCTACTTGTGACAAAAAACTTCCTTTTGAACATGGATTGGTGGATTATGGATTTTTGTGCGGGTATATTTCTGATAATAGTTATCTCCAAAATCCTGGTGGATTCATCTGTGATATAAATAACATTAGCTCTAGAGAAATTTTAAGAGCCTTAAAAAAAGAACTACCCAAAGCAGCACAATTAATTCTTAATCCATCATTATTAATTGATGATATCAATGATATTAAATTACAAGCCTCTTATTGGGACGGTATTTTAACCCAACATAATAATATTCCTCATTTTGTACAACTAGCTAAAAGTTTAAGACTTACTAATGAATTTACTGATCTCACACAAAAATTTCTACAATACTGCATTTCTGCAGAAATTTTATTAGTACACAATCCTAGTAAGCATGATAGTAAAATGCCCATGAATAGACAATTTGTTAGTAAGCTGACCTTGATCCGTCATATGATGATCAAACTAAAAAAACAGCATTCTTTATATTCTTTGAATGAGCTTCAGAATACCTTTAATCAAATTTATGATTTTCGATCTCAATTAATACATGGTCGTCAATATACCCCTATCAATAAAAAAACAATAGCTCAGTATATTAATTTATTACATCCTACGATACGATTAGGTATTGAATTACAAACAACAGATCCTCTATTTATAGAATTTATTAAGAAAATTTAAAATGCAAGAAAAAATATTTATAGGAATACAAAGTCGTCTTTTATCCTCACGATTCCCTAACAAAGCATTTACAGATATTTTAGATATTCCATTAATTATACGCGTTATCCAACGAATGCAACAAATCAAACATCCTTATATATTAGCATTATTAGTACCAGAAAATGAAATATCACAATATACACAATTTTTAATTAAATATCATATTAATATTCCTATTTTTGGAGGAGATGAGACTAATGTTCTCCATCGTTATTATCATGCTGCCAAACATTTCGGTTCTCACGATTTAATAATGAGAGTTACAGGCGACAATCCTCTTCTCAGCCCCTATTTAGCTGATTTGTTAATTGTATATCACCATAAGAAAAAATGTGATCTGAGCCATTTTTTAAAAAATACTTTTGGAACAGGGGTTGAAATTATTAATTTCAAAACATTAGAAAGAAGCTATCAACAAGCTTCTACTGTAGATGAATTAGAACATGTTACTCAATATATCTATAATAATCGTAATTTATTCTATATAGAAGAACCTATTAGTCCTTATACTTCTGATATATATACCTCTTTAAGTATAGACTATGTAGAAGATATTACTATCATAGAAAATATTTTAAAAAAATACCCAAATTGGGATATTACTCATCAATATAAAAATTATTGAAATTTTTATATATTTAATATATACTATTATAATACACATCTTATGTGTTAAATTCTCAATTATGGATACATTATGAAAAACCTAGCTCAACTAGTAAAATTGATTCCAACATCTTATTACCCTTTTATTTTTATTATAATTAGTGTGATTATAATCATTTTATTTATTTATTATATTCGATTATCATCAAAAATCAAACAGCTTTCAGAAGCTCTTTTCAGTTTACAACGATCTGTAAATCATAAGGAAACAATATTTGAAAATACTATTTCCAAATTAGCTCAAAATCTTCCTCTAGACAATCATCCAGCTACTCAAGAAAAACACATTTCTAATATTATAGAACAATTACTAAATAAATTTTCTATTCAATTACAAAGAAAAATTCAAGATAATTTTCAAGATGAACAAGATATTTGGCATGATAAATTCACTATTTTATTAACTATACTAGGTAAAACGGAACAAGATCTTCGTCAAAATAGAGATGAATTGTTCAAAAAATCTTGGATTTCTATTACTGAATTGAGACAAAAATCTCAATTATTGTTTAATGATATGAAAGAAGATGGTATCTTTTATCGTATGCAATCACTATGGCTTTTAAGTGATCTTGAGGCACAAAAACAATTCTATTACGATTCTTTTCGCTATTCTATAGCAGCCTTAAAACTTTATCAGGATAGTAAACCAACATTACCTTTATCTCAAAAAATTGCTTGGAAAGTAGGTGAGAATTTAGCAGATATTTCTACCAAATTAGACAAACAATCTCAACAAAAAAATCTTAAAAAATTTAATCTAACAATGCCTCAAGTATTAGAGATATTTCAAGAATTAGAAAACACTTCAAGTAATATTGAAGTGTTTCAAAAAATACGACTTTGGAACAATCAATTCACTAGTATTCTATAATTTTATATAAGTTCAACTCCTAAGCAAACAAAAAAGACTAGTTTTTTCCACTAGTCTTTTTTTTTATAAAAATTATTTCATTTTTGTCCATAACTCTAGAGCTTCCCCATTGTCAAAATCAATAGCGATATGATCTTCTTTTATAGTAATAAACACTTCTAATTCTGGCGTAAAATCCATTGTTTTCAAATCCAAATCTCCTATAGAGAATAGACCTTGTTTGTTGTCATCAAGACCATCATAAAAAATATAATAAGGATCAGAGGCAACAAAAGATTTATCAGGAAAATCTTCTTCCCACTCTAATAGTACCTGAATATCTGTAATTTCAAATGTTAATAAATCTACAAATTCTCCTTTTTTAGTGATGGAATTTTTATAAATCCTTTCCATTTGAAGAAATAACATATCTTTAGTAGCGACAGACTTGTAACTATTAAACCATAATTGTCTAAATTCTTTTGGCATCTCTTGTAATAAAGGGTGATTTTCTTCAAAAAAACTAATAAATGTTCTTTCATGTTCTTGTGTATTATTTTTTATTTGATTGCTCTTTTTTTATTTTTTTGTACTAGATCTTGACCTGTATACCAATCTTTGATATTTTTTTTATGTGTCAGAACGATGATAATACATATAATAATAGCAGCTATCTGCAAAGGTTTAGTTGTATTAGGAATTAGATAAGTTATAAAAGGAAAGAACATCGTAGCACAGATAGATGCTCGTCCTACTATTTTTTTACCAAAAGTGAAGAACACCACGGAAAAAATTCCTACGATGATTAATGCAACCATATAATTCCAAGCAAAAACAACTCCCAATGCTGTAGCAACACCTTTACCACCTTTAAATCCCAAGAAAGGAGAAAAAATATGTCCTGCTATCGCAAACAAACCTATAAAAATTTCCATGATATCAAATAAAGATGCATCTAATTCACGAGATACACATATTCGAAAAAGAACAATAGGAATACTTCCTTTCATTGCATCCAAGATAAGTATAGGAACAAAACCTTGCCAAAAACCAAATTGACGATTAATATTAGTAGCACCTATATTACCAGAGCCCAATTTTCTAATATCAATACCTCTTGCAAAACCATATAACAAGCCGTAAGGGACACTACCAGAAATAAAACTTATTCCCATAAATAGTATTCCTGAATATAGTACATTGTCAAATAAACTCATTAATTTTCTTCCTTATGATAGCTTACTAAAATCAGCTTGATTCATAAATAATTTATCAATCAAATGTAATAAGGCTATTCTATTAATCTCTTTTTCATCCCCAGTTTTTACCAAAATAGTATTAAAAAATTGTACAATTACTTGTTCCATTTTTAATAATTCTAATAATCTATCTTCATAGGATAGTACATTTATCTGTTTTGTCACTTGTTGGTACTGTAAATACAATTTTTTTTCTATATCTTCACTTAATAATGACTCTCGTAAAGTTTGCACTTTTTGATCTTTCAAAATATTAGAAATTCTCTTAGCTAATTCTATCAAATTAGTAAAACTAGCATGATTTTTGGTTCTTATTTGTTGCAACGCTCCAGCTCTATCTATATCATGAAGTATTATATCTATATTTTGAGAAAATATAGCATTCAGTGTATCTGCTTGATAATTATAAGGAGTATTTTTTAAAATCCCCTCTAATCTTACTTGAACAAAATCTAATATCATTTTTTGCCATTCTTGTTGATCTATTGTCAACATAGGAATATATAAAGAAGAAATATTTTTAAAAATATCAATAATAGAAAATACTTCCCACTTGTACTGAAGTAAAATATTAATAATTGCTATTGTTTGTCTTCTCAAGGCATAAGGATCTCTTGAACCTGTAACAGTTTTACCAACAGCATATAAAGTAAATAAATTATCCAAACGATCCGTCAATCCTAATAAAGCTGACAGCTTCTGAGTAGGAACATGTAGCTCCCCATCTATATTCATAGGATAATAATGTTCTCTTATTGCCAAAGCAACATCATCGGACATGCCCTGATTCTTAGCGTAGTATGCTCCGATAATCCCTTGTAATTCTGGAAATTCACCTACCATTAATGAACTTAAATCTGCCTTTGAAAAAGAAACTGCCTGCATTAAATCCTTTTGATCTATACTAGGCTCTAATATATTTTTAAGATAAGTAGCAATAATTTTCATTCTTTCTATTTTATCAGCAATACTTCCAGCACCATCTATAAATGCTATAGATGATAACTGATCGGCATAATAAGTTAATCCTTTTTTGCTATCTTCTTCAAAGAAAAATTGACCATCTGCAAAACGAGCTCTTAATACTCTATCATTCCCAGCTAAAATATTTTTTTTAGTACTTTCATCCTGATAGGAAATATTAGCAGTAATAATATAATTTGGTAATAAAACACCTTTTTGATCAATAATCGGTATATATTTTTGATGTACTTTCATCTCTGAAATTAATACTTCTTTTGGTAAACACAAAAATTCAGGATCAAAAGTAGCAAGAAGAGGATGTGGATATTCTGTGAGTGATGCTAAAATACTTAATAACTCATCATCCAACAAAGCAATTCCATTCATTGAAGAAACTATTGCAGTTACATAATCTTGAATAATTTGTTCTCTTTCTTCAAATTTTGGAATACAGCCATGCATTTTGAGTATCTCTTCATATTTTTTAGCATTAGGAAGCACTATCGCTTGTGGAAATAATTGTCTATGCCCATAAGTACTATTACTAGATTCTAATCCAAAAAAATTTACTGGTAATATTTTGTCATTAAGAAGAGCCATAATACCACGGACAGGACGAATAAATTCATAAACTTCATTATTGTAATTCCAACGCATTGGTTGAGGAAATTTGATTCCTTGAATAAGTTCTTTTAGAATAGTAGGTAATATTTTTTCTAAATCTTCCCCAATTTCTGTTTTTTGAATAAAAAGATATTTTTGTCCTTTTATTTCTCTTTCTTCTATATCTGATAAAGTAACATTATAAGAATTAAAAAATCCTTGCAATGCTTTGGTAGGATTTCCTTGTTCATCATAAGCAGCCTTACTAGAAGGTCCTTTTTGTTCTATGATCCTATCATTTCCTTTTGGAGGGCACTCTTCTATATAAAAAGCTAAACGACGCGGAGTCATAAAATAAGTAATAGATTTATAATTGACACCATATTTTGATAATAATATAGGTAATTGATCTTTTATATGTTGAGATGTATTTGGTAATACTCCATGTGGAATTTCTTCGATAAGAATTTCAAACACAAAATTAAACATTTATTACTCCTAAGCTATTATGTAATTGTAACTATTATTATAAATTAATTTGTTGTAAATTTCAATATAAAAATTTGATTTGTATTTGAAAAAAAATATTAAAGACTTGACAATTTACTTTTCAATATACTATTATCTTTTATAGTGTATTATTAAAATAGTTATTATTATATAATTCCGCAATTTGAGTTAATGATTGATTTCTCTTGTTACTCAAATCAATGATTGCACCCTCTGAGATCAAATAATCAATTAATATTTTGTTAGAATTATTTCTTACAGCATTAAAAATAGGTGTTTCACCTTCATTATTAGATCTATTAACATCTGCTCCTAAGCGAATTAATATCTCAATAATAGCCTGATTTTCTGTTAATACAGCTATATGAAGAGGAGTGCATCCATTCATATCTTGCATATTGATCAACAATCTATCATAAGTTAATGTTGTTTTTATCATGGATATATCTTGAGTAGCAACAGCTAAATGTAATAAAGAAAATTCTTTATTATTTAATATATAATCTTTATTCGCATCTAAATCATCATAAAAACGATTGTAATCGCAAGGGATTATTGTAGAAGATTGACTTGTTTCTGGATACAAATAATTTGAAGATATTAATTCATTTTCTGTTTTATTGACATTTTGAGAAAATAAGGTATAATTATAATTATTTGCTCTTATTTCTATTACACAGATAAACAACACTATAAAATAAATAAGTTTTAAAATTTTACACTCCTTATTTTTTATATGTAAATAAATAATATATTTGCTAATTATTAAATACTATGTACCGACAAACTAATTAATAGTATAATATACATATTAGAAAAAGTGCAAGTAATATATCCAACTTATTATTCAAATTTAATATAAATATAAATCAATTAAAATAGTAGTAGTAGTATATTTTAACTAGAGCAAAGAAAGCCCTCTTTCTTATATTTATAATATATTATAATTAATTTACTTAGGAGTATTTTTTATGAAAATACTAAATCTTTTTTATCAAACACTCTTACTTACAATTTTCACAATCATTCCTACAATATCTCAAGCACAATACAAATGGATTACATATACTGGAGATCCAAAATTTTTATCTTTAGAAGATGGGATTGATAGAGGTCGTATTTTATACCATCAACTGGCACAAAACTCATCTTCTCTTGCTGGTAATAGAGGAATGATGTTTAATGCGACTTTATTTGCGTTTCCATCATTAACGGGCTCTTTTGCTTGGTCTCAAATCCGTGTTAATATCGGTAAAATATCTTTTTACCCACATATTTTCAATTTTGATAAAGGTACTAGTTCTTTATCTATAGCTATTCTTTATAATATATCACGCGTATCACCTGTTCGTGGTGTGAGAACTAGACCTAGTTTTTCTCCTACCTCTCTTCTTCAATTAGAAAAAGAGAAAATGAATTTCATCAAATTAAAATTTGTATCAGAAGGATTTGAAGCAGATTTACTCCTACAAACTAGAAATCAAGAAACAGAATTAAGTTTAAGTGACTATGATATTAACTATAACTATTGGTTAAAATCCAGTCCTTCTCAAAAAGAAGCTATGCAACTTCGTACTTTCTTTGCTCGTCCTTTAACAAGCTTTAAAGTTAGAGCTTATAGTGATAAAGGTTATTTAGATACAACATTATCTGGGTCTCAAGTTGATTCTTTAGGAGATGTCTTTGTCAGTACAATAGATTTATATCAACGTCTTATTGATCCAAATTATATCAATAGTGTTAAAAACACTAATACTAATGCTGTTAAAAAGCCTACTGCTAAAAAATCTGCAATTCCTCCAGCTAAAAAACCTGCAACTCCTCCAGCTGCTGCTAAAAAACCTGCAACTCCTCCAGCTGCTGCTAAAAAACCTGCAACTCCTCCAGCTGCTGCTAAAAAACCTGCAACTCCTCCAGCTGCTGCTAAAAAACCTGCAACTCCTCCAGCTAAAAAACCTGCAACTCCTGCTGCTAAAAAACCTGCTCCTACAAAAGTAGTACAAACAAATAGAAGACCTAAAGTTACTAGAGTTGTTAAACCTAAGTAAATATTTATATTAAATTGGAGGATAGAATGAAATTAGTTATTATAATTTTAAGTTTATTATTAACTTATTGTGGTATATCACCAAAAGAACTAGAAGGTTCCTTGTATAATCTTACAGAGAAGGGTATAGACCAGATTTTTGGTACTATTACTGTTAAATCATTGGCTAAAGAAGGTATTATTATCCATGTTACTGCAACTAATCTTACTCCAGGTAATTATGGATTTCATATCCATGAAACCAATATTTTAACACCATCTATCCATGCTGATGGTTCACAAATGATAATAGGTGGTATGGCTAAAGGTCACTGGGATCCAGATAACACAGGTATCCATGCAGGACCAGAAGGTAATGGCCATAGAGGAGATTTACCCCAACTTTCTGTTGATGACAATGGTACTATTAATTCTATAATTACTAATAAAAAAATTCAATTAACAGATATTAAAGGTAAGAGTTTTATGATTCATGGAAATCCTGATAACTATTCAGACACACCTTTACCTCTTGGCGGAAGTGGTCCAAGAATGTTTGCCGCACCTTTTTAATAAAATAAAAAATCCCTATACTAAATTTCCCCCCAATATTATATATTGGGGGGAAATTTAGTATAGGGGATAATATAAAGTATATAAATAGTATATCTATATTACAAGGGGTGTACTATTATAAGTCTATTATAAAATAAATAGATTCGATAATTATATTTTTATTTTTTATACAATATTTATATTTATGTCTATTGACTCACATCTCTTTTCACACTATAATATATTTATATTTATATTTAAAGGACTCTCAATATGTTATATCAAAACCTTATTTCTATATCTCAAAAAAAAATTCTCAACAAATTAGCCATGGCTTTAGGTTATTATAATATTACTAAGATAAGTAACTGTATGAGTAGAATTAGAATAGAAGTAGTAAATCCTTCTCTATTAGCATGTGATAAAAGTTTTCTTTTATTAAACACTCAAGGTATTATTCGAGAAGATAATTTTATACATCTAATTTACGGTAAGATAAGTTCTCAACTTGCTTTTCAATTAAATTTACTCTATAAAGCGTTAAATAATACTTTTACACTTGAATTAATAAATTTATTACAAGGTTCAAAAAATATCCAAAAATTAACTCATACTGATAAGCAAATTACTATATTTATAAATGATTCCATAGAAATAAATCAACAACTTTTACAAGACTTATCTCATACTCATAATATTATTATTCAACAAAAAAATAATTCTATACTACTATTAGTAGATCAAAATATGCAAGAAATATTTACTATAATTCAGTATACTCTGTTATTTTGGGATACTATACAAAGTTTGTTTATAATAAATACTTTAAAAATATCAAATATTACTAATATTACAAGAACTAACTATACATTAAAAATAGATACTGCTGTTCCTATCGCTATAAATACGACTATTTGGGGTTATTACGGATTAGAGACATCTCCTAATAGTGTTAGTGAAAATGAAATATATATTCACAATATTTCTAATGAACTATTTGAATCTTTATTAGAATATTATCATTTTTTAATAAACGGTAATGATTTCTTTGACAAGAAATCATTACCATAGTATACTTAAATATAAATAAAATATTAGGAGTTTTCTATGCATTATACAGAACTTGGTTTTGTTAATTCTAAAATAATGTTTGAAGTCGCTGTCAAAGATAAATTTGCAGTTCCAGCTTTCAATTTTAACAATATGGAGCAAATTCAAGCCATAGTTATGGCTTGTGTTGAAGCACAATCACCAGTAATTCTTCAAGTATCCAAAGGAGCTCGTGCTTATGCTAATCCTGTTCTTCTTTCTTGGATGGGTCGTGGTGCAGTTGAAATGATGAGAGCTTACGCAAAAGATAAAGGTGTCGGTGAAATTCCTATGGTTCTTCATTTAGATCATGGCGATTCATTTGAAACTTGTAAAGAATGTATTGAATCTGGATTTTCTTCTGTTATGATTGATGGATCTCATCATTCTTTTGAAGATAATATTACATTATCAAAAAAAGTTGTTGAATTTGCTCATCAATTTGATGTAACTGTTGAAGGTGAATTGGGTGTTCTTGCAGGAGTAGAAGATGATGTCGTTGCAGAAGATCATGTATATACACAACCTGAAGAAGTACAAGAATTTGTATCAAAAACAGGTGTAGACTCTTTAGCTATTGCTATTGGTACTTCTCATGGAGCATTCAAATTCAAACCTGGACAAAAACCACAAATTCGTATGGATATCCTTAGAGAAATTGAACAAAAAATTCCTGGATTTCCTATTGTATTACATGGATCTTCTTCTGTACCACAAGATGCAGTTGCAATGATCAACAAATATGGTGGAAAACTAGAAGACTCTATTGGTATTCCTGAAGAACAATTATTTGAAGCAGCTCATTCTGCCGTATGTAAAATCAATATTGATTCAGATTCTCGTCTTGTATTAACAGCTCATTTGAGAAAAGTACTTGCTGAAAATCCTGGTGAATTTGATCCTCGTAAATATCTTGGACCAGCTCGTGATGCAATGGTAATTATGTACAAAGATAAATGTATTAATGTTCTTAATTCTGCAGGCAAAGCACCAGCAATCATGGCTATGATTAATAAATAAATTGTAAATGTAAAATAAAAAGCCCCTATTAATAGGGGCTTTTTTGATATTATTTGATAAAAATTATCTTTCTACTTTTTCAAACACGAGCATATAAGAAGGTAAAGACATATAGATAAAACATGTTATAAATAAAACAAAGATGGCAAAGCTAAGAAATTACAATATTTGAATTAGCTCCCAAACTATACACAAATTTATAACCTTGTGCATTCATATTATTTACTTTATTTTCTACCCTTTGTCTCGGAGAAATAAAAAGTCTAACAATCCCCCCAGCTAAAGATACATTAATAACTCTATTTTTTGGAGTACTTTTATTTATATTTTTCAGATCATTTATACCCTGTTTATTTTTAATTGATTTTCTTTGAGTTTTGTCTGTATAAATTTAGATTTATTAATACTCATAGAATATCTTTATTTTTCAAATATTTGTTTTTGTTCTTTTTGTTTTTGATTATACCAAACCCATATGGCTAATAAAACAGGCATAGCAATAGCACCGACAGCTTGAATTAATTGAAATATAAATTCCCATGAATCCTTATCAAATTTTTCTCTTAAAACAAAACCAAGTACAAAGCCAAAATAAATAAACCATTGTGTATTGTTATTCATTACTTCTCCAAAAACAAGATAAGATATTATACCATAAATGTTTTTACTCTTGAATTGTACTTCCATTTGATATAAAACATACATAATTCAACATATATTAGAGTTTTTTATCTAAATATATTTTTATAATAAAAATATTCTTTCTCCAGCACAATTTTTTATGGTATCTTCACTCCAAACAGAAACTTGAACTTCCCCTATATGTATTTTTTCTAACAAAAACATACTTAATCGAGATTGTCCTACCCCACCACCTATAGACAAAGGTAAAAGCTCATTAAAGATCATTTTATGAAAATTTAATTCTGATCTTACGACTGTATCAGTAGCGATTAGTTGTTGATTCAAAACATTAATGTCAACTCTAATACCCATTGAAGAAATAGATAATACTTGATCTAAAGGTTCATGATAAAAAAGCATTGTTCCATTCAAAGACCAATCATCATAATCTGGAGCTTTATAACGATGCATATTTCCAGATTTAAGTAGTCCACCAATCTGAGTAATAAATACTGCTTTATGCATTGTCGTAATTTCATACTCTCTTTCGTCAGGAGTCAGTGATGGAAACATATCTTCTAACTCTTGTGTGGATACAATAGTGATTTCTGTAGGTAGTTTCAATTTTAATTGGGGATATTTTTTACAAATAACTTGTTCTGTATCCAAGATACAATTATATACTTTTTCAACTGCTGAGATCAAAGTATCTATATTTCTATCTTCCATAGAAATCACTTTTTCCCAATCCCACAAATCTACATAAAAAGAATGTGTATTATCTCTTTTTTCACAAGATCGAACAGCATTCATATCTGTATAAATACCTAAATTTTGTTGAATCTCATATTTATAAAGAGCAAATCTTTTCCATTTTGCGAGAGAATGAACTAACTCTATTTGTTGATTAGATACTGTAAAGCTAATAGGATTTTCATTTCCATATAAGTCATCATTTAATCCTGTATTTGCTTCTAAAAAAACTGGAGCTGATACTCTTAATAAATTTAATTGATCTGTAAGAGAAGATTCAAATGTCATTTTGAGTATTTTGATTGCAATCTCAGTATCTATAAGATTTAATTTTGATTGGTACATAACAATCCCTCCATTTATATTTTTTATTAATTTAAAGTTAACTTAATTTACTTTTTGCTAATTGATCTACTAGTTCATTAAATCGATTTCCTGTATGAGCTTTGACTTTTTCCCAAGTAATTCTAATACGATTTTGCATCATTTTAGCAGAATAATACTGAGCAATACTACTATTTGCTTTCCATTCACCACAAGCCCATTTTTGAAGGCCTATATAATCATAAAAAATAGTAATAGACGAGAATTTATGATTTTCAGCATAAGATAAAGCTTCTAAAACGCCTTGAACTTCTCCTGCAATTTGACGAGATCCCTCTTCTGGAGAAAGATTCACTATCCCACTATCTTCTAAAAGAATTTGATTATCTTGTACAATAACCAAGCCCCATCCAATTTTATTATTATAAAAAGACCCATCTACATAAGCGCAGATGCCTTGTATGTTTTGAATATTAGGGCATTGATATCGATGCCATAATTCTTCTATTTGCACTTTTAAGGTAGAATCTGAAATATTATGAGTTCCTATAGAAAATGAGTTTTTAGAAGCTTTGTGATACAAAATCGCTGTTGCCCCAAGAATATTTTTTATTTGTACATTATAATCTCTAAAACTACTCTCATCTACATAAGCTATAATTCCTAATTGATTGAGAAATTCTACAAATTTAATACCTTCTTTTTTTAATTCTGTATAACTTTTTGTCATATACTACCTATAAAAAATTTTTTATATTATAGCTTATTATGATGAAATGTACAAGCAACTGATATTGTATATTGACAAAAAAATACTATTCTACTATAATTATACAATCAATTTTTAGTTTAGGAATTTTTATGAAAAATTATTTTGATATCAAAGATATTACCCAATTACTCCCTCATCGTTTCCCTATGTTATTAGTCGATAGGGTATTAGAAGTGAATGAAAACGATGGAGCTGGATACAAAAATGTCACTATAAACGAAGATTTCTTCAATGGTCATTTCCCCGGAACGCCTATTATGCCTGGTGTACTCCAAGTAGAAGGACTTGCTCAATGTGCAGGATTTATTGCATTGACACAATTAAAAAATCGTTATCCCAAAATCAACACAGAAGATATTTTGATGTTCTTTATGGGTATCGATGGAGTCAAATTTCGTAAACCTGTTGTCCCTGGAGATCGTTTGGACTATAAAGTCACTGTTACCAAGCGTCGTGAATCTGTATCTGAAGATGGTACTACATTTAGCCGTGTGATTAATAGCTTTGAAGCTAAAGCTTATGTGGATAATCAATTAGTATGTGAATGTACCATGAACGCTATGCTTACTCCAAAAGAAGGTAGTATTGCTTAATTTTCAATTTGTTAAAATAAAAAAAAGAGCCTTAAGGCTCTTTTTTTTATTTGGATTTATTAATCAATAGTAAGATTATTATGATATAAGTGACATAAGATCTATAAAAGCAAATTCTTTATTTATTTTTTTTACCATTCCTTGAATAATAGTACCTGTACTCATTTCAATACCTGTATCAAATCCTTTATCGACAAGATAATTTACTGTGCTAACCCATTGCACAGGACTTTTCATCTGAAGAGCTAATAATTGTTTGACTGTAGATTCATCATAGAATTCTGCTGTTACATTAGAGACAATAGGATAAAGTGGTGCACTAAAATTTAGTTGATTGACAAATTCTTCAAAATGTATTGATGCCTCTTCCATTAATTTGGAATGAAAAGCACCACTGACAGCTAATGCTAGTACTCTTTTAGCACCTGCATTTGATAATTTTTCTGATGCAAGAGTAATTCCTTCTTTGAGTCCTGAAATTACAACTTGACCTGGTGTATTAAAATTAACTGGCTCTACATAATATGTATTTGAAACTTCTTTACAAATATTAATAACACTATTATCATCCAAGCCCAAGACAACAGCCATCCCACCCTTTTGATGAGGATCCGCTTCAGCCATTAATTGTCCTCTTTTTTGGACTAATTTTAATGTATCTTCGAAGCTAAGCATCTCACTTGCTAGTAGTGCTGAGAATTCCCCTAAAGAATGACCTGCTAATGCTGTTGGGACAATATTTTGTACTTTTAACAAACTTATCAAAATATATTGATAAGTCAAAATCGCTGGCTGTGCATTTTTGGTATTTATAAGATCATCTTCAGGACCTTCGAATGATAGATTTTGAATATTAAAGCCTAGAATATCATTTGCCTGAGTATAAATATCTTGAGCTAACTTATATTTTTCAACAAGTTCTTTACCCATACCTACAAATTGTGAACCTTGTCCTGGAAAAAATAAAACCATAGATACCTCTTTATTATAAAATATATAATAATATTATACTATGTTTCTTAATATTCTTCAAGATTACTATATTTTATAACAATCAAAAACACCCTAGTATATATACTAGGGTGTTTTTGATTGTTATAAAATATTTGTATTAAACTAATCTACAAAAAGAACACGACCTGCTGTATCAAAATTATCAAATCTATATAAATCTTGAGGAAGCTCAGTTGCCTCACGTCCAGATGTACTAAAGAAACCCTTACTATCCAATTCTGATCGAGTGTAAAACTTAGGCTGATCAATAAAAGTAACTAAAGGACTGCCACTGAAGTTAGGATTAACTGTACTTCCATCCCAAATCATTAGATACCTCAAACCAGTAGGATGTCCAGCTGGAATTCTAACAATCATTTTTCCTTGATGCTTTAAGGTTAAATAAACATCAAAATTATTGATAGTATCAGTTCCCCAAACTTCTTTCACAGAAGATATTTTATCTCCATAATAACCACCGGACATAGTTATATGACGAGCTTTTGTTCTATTATCTTTAGGATTTTGTAATTGAAGTTCATAGAAGTTCCTTCCAGTATTATCTAGTGGAATTAGTACTTTCTTTCCTTTAAAGAAATCTAAGATTGGAGCTTCTTTATCATATGGGTTATCATTCACTTCACGATCGAAAACAAACCCTCTAGAATCAAAACCGTCAAATCTATATAAATTGTCAGGAAAATTTGCTCTTCCTCTTTCTGATACCACTAAACCCTTTTGTATCAATTGGCTTCTATTATCAAAAAATTCAACTTCATCCAAAAAAGTAACTGAAGGATTTTCGCTGAACTTTCCATTTTTGCTATCAAAATCTGCAATCAATAGATATTTCTTACCATTATCATGGCCATCTGGAATATAAACAACCATTTGATTTGGATACTCTTTATCTACAAAAACATCAAAAACATTACTAGTATCAGTTTCCCACTTTTTTACAAATGTATAATTTCCCTCATAGTCACCACTGTCTAAATATATACGACGAGCTTTTGTTCTACCATCTTTAGGATTTAATAACTGCAACTCGAATAAATCCCTAGCGTAAATATTTAATTGAACTAGTAATTTTCTCCCTTTGTAGAAATCTAAAACAGGATACTTACCATTTTCAGAAACTGTACCCCCGTTTTTTGAAAATTCACCCCTAGATGAGCTTCTTGAAGATGCCCCCCAAGACATGTTTTCTGTAGAATTCTGGTCTTCTATTGCTGAACACCCTGCCAGTATAACTACTGGTAATATAAAATAATGAAAATATCTCATAGATACGATCCTCCAAGCCCTTGGCTATATATTTATAATAAATATTAATTATAAATATATTAACATAAAATTTTATATATGTCAAGATTAATGAACTATATTTGATAGATATAATAATCAAAATACCTAAGTTCATGCTAATGTATTGTAGATATATTATTAAGCCTAAAATAATATATTAGTTGCTATTTGAGTTAAAAATGTTATAATATTATATCAAATAATAAAGAAGAAATTAGATCGCTCACAAGTATAAATGTCGATGTCTAACAACTTCACTAAAAGCATCCTCTCTAATATTAAAGTAAAAGTATACTTTTTTGGAGAATAATATCTCTCTATTATATGAATCGAAAAAATATAAAATAGGAGTATTCTATGGATTATCAAAACTATCTATCTGTAGCTCTAGCATGTGCAAAACAAATTTCAATAGTATTTAAGGAAGGCTTTTATAGTCAAAATAGTATTGAATGGAAATCAGAAAAAGATCCTGTAACAGAATATGATAAAAAAATAGAACAAATTTCTCGGAAATTTATTTTAGATCATTACCCAGATCATGTTATTTTAGGTGAAGAAGATGGATTATATAATAATAATTCTGATTTTAAATGGATTATAGATCCTATTGATGGTACAATTAATTATATTAGAGGGATACCATTTGTTGCTTATAGTTTAGCACTTTTATATCAAGATGAAATTATTATTTCCGTGGTATCAAATCCTATTTTAGAAGAATATTTCTGGGCAGTAAAAGGACAAGGTGCTTATTTAAATGATAACAAAATACAAGTAAGTATTTGTAATGAAATAGAACACTGTTATCTTGCTTTTGGTACTTATAAAGAAAAATATGTAAGTATCTACCATGAGCTGATCCAACAATTCCAGTCAATCCGTAATCCTGGATCAGCAGCACTTGCACTTGCTTATGTAGCTTCTGGCCGTATGAATGGTGCTGTTTATTTCAAGTTATCACCATGGGATATGGCTGGAGGGGTATTATTAGTTACAGAAGCTGGAGGAAATATCAATAATATAAATAGCACAGATTTTTCTCTAGATAATTTTTCTATTATTGCAAGTTCCAGTGTCATACATAGTCAATTAAATAAAATAGTAACAACCTTATAAATATATTAGTAAAATAAAAAAGCTATCTCTTAACGAGATAGCTTTTTTATTTTAAATACCGTCATTAGAAATCTCTTGATTTTTAGAGCTAGTTTCATCCCCAAAAATTTTAATATTCATACAAGCTTCAGATTTTCCTTGACGTAATAATTCTTGAGGATCTATTAAGATTTCTCTTTGATCTAATATTTCTAATATAAGAGGAATATTAATACCACCGACTACACCATAATTTTTATTATTTTCGTACATAAGTATAGCTGCTTGATTAAAAGGAGTGCCTCCAGCAATATCACATAAAAATATTACATTTCCTTGATGATTTGTAAAAACTTCTTGAAATCTATCTTGCAAATTTTGAGAAGACATTTCTTCAGTAAAATTAATAAAATATAAGTTATCACATTGTCCTATCACTAGATCTAGCATGGATTTAATACCTGTGGCAAAGTTTCCATGTCCTGTAATAATAATCGTAACCATAATTAACTCCTAATTAATATTGTTTATCAACAATCACTAAATCAATATTTGAATTTTTAAATTCTAATACTTGTTCTTTTGAAATATTACTATCAGTAATTATAGTACTAATCTGTTCAATAGATAGCCATATCCATGTAAATAATTTCCCGAATTTACTAGAGTCAGTAAGAAGATATATTTCACTTGCTAAATTTGTTATATTGTGTTCAGCCATATTTTTTTGAATAATTGCTCTCGAGGCACCTCTAACAGCATCAATGCCTTCTGTTCCTAAAAACAATTTATTAATATGAAAATTTTTAATAAAAATATCTGAAAATTCTCCTACTAATGCTTGATCTTGATGTTGTAGAACACCACCTACACAGATTGTAGTAATTTGAGGGTATTTTAATAATTCTGTTAATATAGGAATAGAATTAGTAACAACTGTTAATCTCGTAAATTGATAGAGATGTTGACACATATATAAGGTTGTAGTTCCTGTTCCTATAAAAATAGTATCACCATCATTAATAAAAGAACAAGATTTGTGAGCAATTAACAATTTTTCTATATTAGTAAATTTTTCTGAATAAGAATGTTTTAAGACTCCTCTTTTATAAGATAATCCATGTTTTTTAGCAATATTCTGACAAATATTACGAACAACAGGAACACTATAATTAAATAATATTGCTAATTCTGAAGAAGTTAAAGATTTTTTTTGATATAACAGTTCTAATATTTCTTTATCAACATTTTTTATTTTTTTTGGCATTGAAAACTCTTTTTTATTTTTCATATTATACACTTATCTATTAAAAATATCAATAAAAAAAATCAATAATAATATTAATATTTTATATTATTTTATAAATACATATATAATAAACAAATAAATACTTTTTCATATGAAATAATATAAATATTGTTTATTTTATTTCATATGATATAATATAAACAGAAATACAATGAAAAATAAAGGAGATTTTATATGATCGAAACAATTATATCTCAAAATCGCATACAAAATAAAGGAGGTTTAATTTGTATTTGTTCTGCACATGAAGATGTTATTCATGCATCCTTTGATTTTTTATCACAAAATCCAGAAGTGAAAATTTCTATAGAAAGTACTGTTCAACAAGTTAATCAAGATGGTGGATATACAGGAATGACACCTCAAGATTTTAGTGATAAAGTTCGTGATATTGCTAAAATATATAATATATCTTCAGATCAGTATGTACTTGCAGGAGATCATCTTGGTCCAAATGCCTGGAAAAGTCTATCTTCTTCAAAGGCTATGGGGAAAAGTTTAGTATTAGTGGAAGAGTATGTAAAGGCAGGATATACAAAATTACATATTGATCCTAGCATGTCTTGTAACGATGATAATAGCCCTCTATCAATAGAAGTAATTGCGGACAGAACTGCTATACTAATACAAAGAGCTGAAAAAACAGCTATAGATCACCTAGGATCTTCTGATCATCTATTTTATATTGTAGGTACAGAAGTTCCTGTTCCTGGAGGTTCTCAAGAACACGAAGATCATGTTTCTGTGACTCCATTACAAGAAGTGGAATACACTATAAAGGTGATTAAAGAATATTTAGGAAAATATAACTTACAACATATATGGTCAAAAGTTAAAGGAGTTGTTGTTCAACCTGGAGTAGAATTTGGAGATGATTTTGTTTTTCCTTACATTCAAGGTCAAGCAAAAGAGCTTAAATTAGCAATTACAGATTATAATCATTTAGTATATGAAGCTCATTCTACAGATTATCAAACTACTCAAGCTTTATCAGGATTAGTTCATGATCATTTTGCTATTCTTAAAGTAGGACCAGAATTAACTTTTTCTTGGAGAGAAGCTTTATTTGCTCTAGATAAGATTGAACAAGAAAATCCAAATATTACTCCTAAATCTAATATTAGAGAATTTATCGAAACAGAAATGCTTGCTCATCCTGAATACTGGAAATATTATTACAATGGTAGTACTGAGGAATTAGCATTTAAAAGAGTGTATAGTTTAAGTGATAGAATTCGTTACTATTGGAATAGTCCTAAAATTGCAAAAAAAATACAAGATAGTTATCCAAATCTTGAAAAGGCATTGAATTATGCACTAGTATCTCAATATTTACCTTGGGTATTAGAATATAATGAAAAATATAATTGTTCAGAATTTTCAGTTCAAAAAATTTTACGCTGGAGCGTAGAAAAAGTTATTCAGAAATATTTCAATGCAATAAATAACTAAAATAATTAGAGGGAAATTATGTGGAATGATATTATAAATAATCCAACAGATGTAAAGTATGTTCATACTTTAAAAGAAATTCTTCAACAACCAGAGTGTTGGAAAAAAACAGGTCAATTAATTTTAGAAAATAAATCACTAGAAAAATTTTTAACAGAAGCATTAAAAGATGAATTTAGACCTATTATAGTATCTGGAGCTGGATCGTCTGAATTTGCTGCGAAAAGTATTTTAGACACCTTAAGTACAAGATTCAATAGAAGAGTACTTAATGCTGCTAGCACAGATATTGTTATAAATCCTGAGAAATTTGCTATCCCCAATGAACCTGCATTGATGATTTCTTTTGCGCGTTCTGGAAATAGTCCAGAATCTGTAGCATCTGTAGAATTAGTGAAACAGGTGTGTCCTACAACTAAACATCTTATTATTACTTGTAATAAAGATGGTGCATTAGCAAAAATGAAAAATGAGAACACATTTTGTATTATTTTACCAGAAGAAACAAATGATCAATCTCTTGTTATGACTAGTTCTTTTTCTTCTATGATATTAGCTGCTGTATTATGTAGTTATTTTACTGATAAAGAATATGCATATAGAGCTATCGAGCAGGTTTGTCAATATACAGATACTATTTTTACTAATGTTGTTGAGCAATTAGAACTAATAATGAAAAATCCAAATATTGAGCGTATTCAATACTTGGGGTCATCAGATGCTTATGGGTTGCTTACAGAAGGTCATTTGAAAATGTTAGAAATGACAGATGGGCGTATTGCTACAAGAATAGATTCTTTTCTAGGATTAAGACATGGTCCACAAGTATTTGTTAATAAAAATACTGTAGTTGTTGCCATATTGTCCATAGATCCTTATGTAAGAAAATATGAAATAGACATGCTTAGAGAATTAAAATCTAAAAATCAGGGTTATGCTTATATTGTTATTGGAAATAATCCTAATGAAGTAGAATTGTTGAATTTAGTATCATATTCTACAGGAGAATGTGATAACTTTTTTAGACTTCTACCTTCTATAGTAATTGTACAAATGCTAGGGTTCTTTAAGAGTTTATATTTAGGATTATCACCAGATGTTCCTAGTACTTCAGGTACTATTAACAGAGTTGTTCAAGGGGTGATTATTTACCCATTTAATAAATAAATCAAATAAAAAATAAAAGGATATATTATGCCAAATATTAACTTAATTCGTATAGATAATAGATTAATTCATGGACAAGTCGCAACATCATGGATTCAACATACTAAAGCAAATTTAGTACTAGTAGCTAATGATGAAGTATCAACTAATACCATGCGTCAGGATCTTATGAATACCATTGTGCCAGGACATGTACAGACAAGATATTTTTCACTCCAAAAAACAGCAGATGTTATTCATAAAGCTACAGATTCTCAACATATTTTTCTAATTCTAGAAAGTCCCATAGATGCTTTATGGTTGAAGAACAATGGAGTTCCTATAGAATATATTAATATTGGAAATATGCATGGTGGTGATGGTAAAAAATCACTAGCTAAGGCTGCTTACGCTTCAGAAGAAGAAATACAAGCTCTAAAAGAATTAGTATCATTAGGTGTTATTGTAGATTTTCAACAATTACCAGTTGATTCTATAGATCATCTTAATGAAATCATTCAAAAAATTTAAATTATAGGGAGGATATTATATGGAACCTACAATATTACAAATTATATTAATTGCGGTATGGACAGGGATTGCTGGAGTAGATCTTTTTGATGGATTACTTCATATTCATAGACCGTTATTTTCAGGAATGGTTATTGGATTAATTTTAGGAGATTTACCGACTGGTCTTATAACAGGAGCTACTTTAGAATTAATTTTATTAGGAGCTATGCCTGTTGGTGGAGCACAACCTCCTAACGTAGTTATAGGTGGTGTATCAGGTGTTGTATTAGCAATTACTTCGGGATTAGAGCCTCAAGCAGCTGTTGGTATAGCAATTCCTTTTGCAGTATTTATGCAAAGTCTTATTACTCTATATTTTACATCTTTTGTTCCTGTTATGCATAAAGTAGATTCTGAGATTGAAGCAGGAAATGGTGAATCTGCTATTATTTCTGCTAATTATTTCGGAATGTTTATATTGTTTGTATTATATGCTTTTGTTACGACTATTCTTACTATCGGTGGTACAAAAACAGCTGATTTAGTCACTAAATTACCAGAATGGATTACCCATGGATTGTCTGTTGGTGGTGGTATATTGACAGCTGTTGGACTTGCTATTTTGTTAAAAATAATGTTTTCTACTAGATATGCTATTTATTTAGCATTAGGTTTTATCTTAGTTACATTTTTTAATGCACAAATTCTACCTGTTGCAGGAATTGCTATAATTATTGCATTTATCGAATTTTACCTTGCTCAAGAAATTGGCAATCAAAGAAATACAAATCAAACACCAGGAGATAATGATGGAATCTAAACAATTATTAAACAAACATGATTTAAATACAATAGCATTTCGTTCTATGTTTTTGCAAGCATCCTTTAACTATGAAAGAATGCAGGCTTGTGGATGGTCTTTTGCTATTCTTCCAGGATTAAAAAAAATATATAAAAACCAGCCACAAGATTTTCAAAATGCTTTGAAACGTCATATGGAATTTTTTAATACGCACCCTTTTTTAGTAACCTCTATTATGGGATTGGTATTAGCTATGGAAGAAAAAAATGAAGATCCTGAACTCATACGAGGATTGAAAATTGCAATGATGGGTCCTTTAGGTGGGATTGGAGATGCTATTTTTTGGTTTACTTTAATTCCAATAACAGCTTCTTTGGGAGCAGGATTAGCATTACAAGGAAATATTTTAGGACCATTTTTATTTATTATTCTTTTTAATTTGGTTCATCTTCCATTACGCTTTGGACTTATACATTATTTCTATGCTTTTGGATTAAAAGCTTTTGATACTTTAAAGAACATAACTGTTCATGTTCAAAAAGCTGCTAGTATTATTGGTGTAACTGTTGTTGGTGCGTTAATAGCTTCTTTTGTCCGTATACAGTTGGCTCTTGAATTTAATGTTGGTGAAAAAATAGTTAATGTTCAAACAGAAATTATAGATGCTATTATGCCTAATTTGTTACCTTTGCTTGTTACATTAGGAATTTATCATTTGATTGCTAAAAAAGGATTTACTCCTACAACAATTATTTGGTTTGTTATTGCTATTAGCTTGGTACTTTCTTTCTTAAAAATATTATAAATTATTATAGGATATATCAATGAAAGGTATTAAAGCAAGTAAAATTTTTAATGGTAGTATCTTTATTCATGATGCTGTTATAGTATGGAATAACAATCGTATTGTTAATATTGGTAATCAAAGTATTCTATCTCTATATAATATTGAAAAACATAATATTATTTCCACACCTAATATCATTGTTCCTGGCTTTGTAGATATACAAGTAAATGGAGCTGGTGGTGCAAATTTCTATGGAGAAGGACTCACTTTAGAAAATCTAACAATTATGGCTCAAACTTTAAATAAATACGGATGTACATCTTTTTGTCCAACACTGATTACTAGCTCTGATAAAGATATTAATACAGCTTTGGATTTGATTAATAGTATTTCCGATTTAGATACCATAGGAGTATTGGGATTACATATTGAAGGTCCTATGTTTTCTCAAGAACATAAAGGTGCACATAATCCAGAATTAATTAGAGTTCTCTCTCCAGAATTAATTGATAAAATTTGTAAATCTAAAGTGAAAATAGTTTCTTTGTCTCCAGAAGTTGCTCCATTAGAATATATCAGAAGATTAACAGATGCAGGTATTAAGGTATCTATTGCTCATACAAATTCAACTTTAGATCAAGTACGGATTGCAGAGTCTTTTGGATCGACTATGGGTACACATTTATATAATGGTATGAGTAGATTTTCTTCTAGAGAACCCAATGTTGTTGGAGCTTTATTAACCAGTAAAAACTCCTTCTCATCTATTATTCCAGATGGTATTCACTCGGATTTTAACTCTATTATTATGGCTCACAAGTGCTTAGGAGAACGCTTGATTACAATTACCGACGGAATTGTTGCTATGGGAACAGATATGACAACATTCAAATTAGGTTTTCAAAATGTTCATATTAACGAAAAAAATCATTGTATAGGAGATTACGGAGGATTAGCAGGATCGATGATAACTCCGATTGAATGTCTCCAAAATCTTGTAAACTATTGTGAATTTTCTTTGGAAGAAGCATTGATTTCCTATACTAGCGCTCCTGCGAATTCTTTAGGAATGGAAAAGTCTATAGGCTATTTAATGCCAGATAACTACGCAGATTTTTTAATTTTAGATAATGATTTAAATCTCAAATCTATTTATGTTAAAGGAAATCTTATTTAGCTTGTTAGTTCTTTCAAATAAGTATACCCAAAAACACCCCACTTAATTAATGGGGTGTTTTTGCTATTATTCTATAAATCTCTAATCTTATTTATTTACTTACTTGCTATCTTACTATCCAACTCCCTACAAATCTCCAAGGTCTCCAAACTCACACGCACTATTCTCGGAATGAGATCAAAAAGCCCCGCTCGTATAGTTTGCCAATCGTAGGTATCTAGTCCCTCGTTGATGAGAGTAGCATGATGAAGCTCTTTCTCAGGATTTAGCTTTTTGAATTTGTGGTATTTTACGATCCAATCCAATGCCGAACGAGATCCGATTTTGTAGTTGAATACTTCTAGGGGGATATTCTCGATTTTGTTATGATTATCAAGGATAAGCACCCCACTCTTTTTGTCAATTTTCATAGGATGAGTAACATGATTTTTGTTAGGATTGTCTATCCCAGTAGGCAAATAATCATCATCTCTCGTAATTTTAAGATCTGCCAATGGAACTATATTCATATAATCTGCATGTAACACAATCAATCTCTCGCCACGAGATCTATAAAACTCAAAGACCATGCGGTCGGCGACCATGCAGTCAGCGACCATACTATCAGCGACCATACTATCAGCGACCATACTATCAGTATTTATTTGATCTTTATCCTGCTGATTTTCGCTAAGGCTACTAATCGATGAGAAACCAGCCGAATGACTGTCGTACATAGGTATACGCGGGTAGTCGGTTTTGAGGTTGTCGGTGTATTTGGACTGGTAGGCAGGCGAGGATAGCACAGCATAGCAATACTGCATGATGTCTAGGGGTGACAGCTGATCCCCGTACTTCTCTCTGAAGAGATTGAGTCCCCAGTCGGTGATGTTCGAGCTCTTCGCCCCATGCTCATCATACACATATAGTGGGATTGATATAGCACTAGCATTTCCAAAGATATCAAGATTTGAAACCATTTTACTAGCAATGACCTCTTGGGGTCTTCTAGAAATTGGTACAGGCATATTAATACACAGATTCTCACCTGCTATGCCTGACATCGCTCCTGCACCTCCTGTGCTCGCTGTGTTTCGGGCATCCGTGCCTGACATCGCTCCTGCACCTCCTGTGCTCGCTGTGTTTCGGGCATCCGTGCCTGACATCGCTCCTGCACCTCCTGTGCTCGCTGTGTTTCGGGCATCCGTGCCCTCAGGAAAGATCTTGGGATTTTTATATAATCGTTGTACATAAGGATATTCAAAATAGACATAAGATTGACAAAAAGGTCTATAGAGACTTTTTCTAATTTTTTTCTCATCAAAGAGTATTTCTTTATTTTTACACATATAATCGATAGTATCACCTACCCATTTTATAGAATAGTCAAGCTCTTTTTTCATATGGTAATCGTCTAATTTTTTACCCTTGTGTTTGGATCTTTCTACATCATAGACGGTGATGAGTTTTTGTACTTTGTTAGCTAATTGTGTAGGATTTTTATCATAAGCCCATTGATCTCTATTAGTAGCTACCCCTAGACTGAATAGTTTGAAAATTGCTTTATGATCGGCTCCGTCTTTAATGAGTATCCCTTTGTTTTTGACAGTTTTATTAATCAATTCTGGGTGGCTGTCAAAATCATTATCCGTCTGTCCTAGCCATTGTCCATTATCCTTGGGCAGGATCTGTTCAAAAGGTATTTTGTTGAAATTCTCAGTAAGCTCCGTGAGCTTGAATAATTTGTTTGCTCTCGTAGCGAAATCTTTCATCGTGTAGTATTGGATCTTTGCTTTTTTGTCTTTGATCGCCGAATCTCTTATCAAAAATATAATAGCCGTTCCCACCATAATATTAAAGACGCTTTGTCCTTCTTTTCTGTCATTTTTTCGAGCATTACCTTTGAGATCGATGACATAGACATAATCAAATTCTTTTTGGAGACATTTGCGGAAGCCGTCGTCTTGTCTTGCGTCCAGATAGGCGTTGTTCGTAATGAAGGAGATCATCCCATGATCTTTGATCCTATCACTAGCCCAGCGTATAAATCGCTTGTACATATCGAATTGTTTTGTTTTTTGTGCTGTGCTTTGTTTGATGTAGGTATCTTTGATACGAGCATCGACGGTGGTGTAGATTTTGTTTTTGTTATTGTGGTTTTCGCTTTGTTGGTTGGCGTTATAGGGAGGGTTGCCGATCACGACGGAGATCTCTTGCTCGTACTGGCGTATCGCTCTCTCCAAATTCTCATCATTTAAATTCGCTATGCCGTATAGGTGTCCATCTTCTTGTTTGGACTGAAATTCCAAAGTGTCAATAAGACAAATATTCTCAAAAGATTTGTAAGTGTTCGTCATTTCTCTATAGCTATACTCTATATTAAGATTCGCAATATAATAAGGCAAAATATCTATCTCATTCACGAAGAGCTCATTCTCATATTTGTACTCAAGATCTTTTTTGGGAAGTTTTTCTATTAACTCAGACATAAAAATCCCCGTCCCTGTACAAGGATCAAGAATCTTGACTCCCTTACTGCTGAGGTTTTTGGTAAAATGCGTATACAAGAGATCATTGGTAGCTTCTATCATAAAACGAACTATAGACAAAGGCGTATAGACTACCCCTTGGATATCGGCTTTTTTGTTGTTGAGTGCCGTATAAAAATCTTCATAAAATATTTTGAGGACATCTTTTTTGTCTTCTTTACTCATTTGGTGTATGTAATTTTTCATGGAAATAATGGAGTCATGAATGCGTGCTTTTATGTCGCGTTTTTTGTCACCCAAAGTATTCATCAATTCATCTACGGTACGGGATATGGTGTTTTCTTTGTGAAAATCATTATCTGAGAAAAATTGAATAAAAATATCTTCTGTCAAAATATGTTGAATAACGATTTCGAGGACATCTTCTTTCTCAAGATTTTTGTTTATTGATTGTTGACATAATTCCAGAAATTCATTTAATTTGCTTTCGAAGGCTTTGTTGGTGGTCTCTTCCTCCGCAAAATCCCTACGCATCTCATCGGCGAGGAGGGGGACTTGGATTTTGAGAGTTTGTTTGGCATCGAGGAATTTTTTTTGGTCGTCAGTCTGATACTGCACAAACTTCAAAAGCACTCTATTAAGTTCCTCGGCATCAGTCATATCTATATCAACAACTTTTTTACCAGCTTGATACAAGACTACTCTCTCAGTATTTTCAAACAGAATATTAAAGCTAGGGTAACCCCTGTCTTCGAGTTTGTGGCGTATCTCCAGATCGAAATCATCTTTGGTATCTTTGTTTTCTATATGTCCGACGGGGATTTGTTCACGACTAATTTTGGCATCGGGATAATTGTTGAACAAGCCATTTCTCTCTTTCTGCTCATACTGAAGATGTAATCCTTCGCTATTAAGATAATGTTTTAGTAATTCATAAAAATGTGGTCTGAGATTCTGTTCGTTATTAGCACCTTGTTGTTTTTCTTTGTCTATGGATTTGTAATACTTAGTAATATGGGAAATCATTAAAACTCCTTAACATTATATATCTTGATATTATACCATATTTTACAAATTTTTTCTATAATTCACTATATATTTTATTCACTAGCCCATTCTCTACAATTCTAATCTCCTCAAGTGTGAGTCTATACAGAGTACAATCAACTTTTTTATCCTTATTTACTTTAGATAAAATTATATCTGTAAGAGATAAGCTTAACCCCCTATCATTTAAAATAGAAAAAATATCAAATGCATATTCTTCGTTTAAAGTTATAAGGCTAATCATTTGATATTTATTTATTTCATTCTTGAATCATAGTCTTTAGGATTTAATTTTTTACCAAAATCATACCCCATCGCAATATATCCTCCAAAACCAACGATAAGTTGTTGATTTGGATCACGTATTAAATTCATTTTTGTTCTTATTCCCCAGTAAAAACCATTAAATAAGGTGTTTTGATACCCTAATAAATAAATAGATACAAAGCTACCTGTATCTATCAAACCACTTTGATATCCAACTCCGATAAGATCAATATAAAAACGTGAACCATCAGATAAAATAGACCCTACACTATATTGGAAACTAGATGCAAATCCTACGGATATTTGTTTATTAAAACTTCCACCACTTAAATTCCCTGTTCTTTCTATTCCTAACCATTTTAGATCGAAATTTAAAACATGAAGCACATTATCATCAATAGAGCTTCGAATCTCAGGAGCATATAAAAAACCTATTCCAGTAGGTAATCCTAAAGCTGCATAAAGTTTTAATGAGTGATTAATATATAGAAAATTCTTCTCTTCTTGTCCTGTTAACGGGCTTGTTATTAGTGTTAAAAGTATTAACATTTTTTTCATATTAATGTTTCCTTAATTTGATATAGTATTATTACTAAAGTAGTCAATATATGGAATTTTATCAAGTATATTGTATACCTTGATGTTTCCTGTAATACCATCATTACTTACCTCTACTATTTGGAATTCATTCATCACTAAGTCCGTAGAGAGCATAGACGAGGGGGATCAATTTATTTTTGGAGATGGTATAAAATATTATGATTTTTCTTCTGATGGAAAAAAGATAAATATAGATGAACACAAGATAGCAATTTTTATTGAAAGTATATCCAAACAAAAGGCATATATAAAAGTAAAATTGATGGTTTCGATAATTTTTTAAATATTTATTATGGCGGTAAGACATCATTTATCTATATATCAAGTGACAAATCTGAATTATTTACTAATAACATACATCCTGATGATAAAACTGATGTTTCCATTAAATAATTAAAAAACACCTTAGATTTTGTCTCTTAATACCTATATATCTAATAAATTTATTAAAACCCCCATTATAGGGAATTTTTTTATGAAAGTATTATTTTTGATTAAAAAAGGACAAATCCATATATAATAAAGATTTGTCCAAATATTTAGACCCTAAGGTCATTGCTCAGAACATACTTTGATTTTTTCTTAGATAAATTTACAATCTTTCGATATAGTCTACACTTAAACGAATTTAACTGCTTCAAAAACTTCTAACCACCATACACAAATTATACACAATCTATACACAGGCTGTTTTTTGTATTTTTCAACCTCAAAATAAACTCTTTTGATGAGCTTTATTTATTGGTTATTTCTGTATTTATTGTAACATAGTTTTCTGAAAATATCAAGGCTCATCTTATAAAAATAAAACCCATCGCTTAGGATGGGTTTTTTATACTAAGCTAATAGTTGATATGTTATACGTAATTGCGTTTTGATATCTTCTTGGTTCATAGTAGTATGAAAATCACTAGATTCTAATCCTGTATTGATAACATGTATAAAATTAGGAATCGTATAATATTGTGGATGTTTAAAAATATTTTCGCATTTTGCATATAGACAAGTTAATTGATAGGATTTGTCTATTTTTCTTGTAGCTCCGTTAATATGAGCTTTAGATAAATGCTGACCACTTGTTAAACCTATAAGGTTTTCTAAATAATAACTAATAGATGGATAAAGTGATTTAGGAAAAATATGGTGTATATGCTCTGTATTTCCAGCTAACTTATCATTTACCTCACTGTATGGATGAATCTTTTTAATTTGTTTAATTGCACGTTGTATTAGGTTATCTGTATATTCGTGAGTGGTACCCTCGTCTGATTTTTTTTGAGCGTGTTCTTGTCGAGACATCCCTTTTTCTTTACCACTTGCAATATCTCTGAAATTAAGCTCATTATACATTAAATCTCTGTATGTAATATTGTATTTAGATAAATTTCCTTTTACTGAACCTAAAGTAGTATAATAACATGAGAATATGTTAATAATCTTAGTAAATATACGATAGATTTCTATTTCAGGGTTAGACGAGCCTTTTTGACCAATATTAGTATATGCAACCATAAATTTAACAAAATTTTTCTTTAATAAATCATAATCATTATTTGTTTTATCTTTTATTTCAATAAAAATTTTAAACCCTTTAAAATTTGAATCAATAAAAAATTTATAAAAATAAACAATTAAAAACAAATATGTATTTGAATCTTTTAAAGCAATGTACTCTAGTAATTCATTGTTTTGTATAGAATAATGAAATTTTTTACCAATTCTTTGACGTGATAAAATACCTGAATATGTTAACATTGCTAAAGGTTGACTAATAAATTTATCTAGTTCATTATATGATAATGCTTTATTAAATATAAGTTTAAGGTTCGCTTTAAAATAGTTATTTTCTTCGATATTTTTTCTTGTAAATGTATTAGTATTAGAATCAATGAAATTTACTATACAATCAGCTATAAAAGATACAACATCAGGAGTAATTTTTTGATCTGAAAAGCGTAATGATTTGTCAGGTGTTTTTCGTATGTCTAAATTAATTCTATCAAAATGATCTGTAATGATTTTTGGAACTAGATTATAGTCTAACATATTTACCCCATAAACGTATAGAATTACGATCTATATTTAAACTTCTTTTAGAGTGGTTTCTACCAATCATATAAAATGTTTTAAATTCATCAGTTGAAAAATATTCTAAATCTTTTTCTGTAATATCAACTACAGGAGTTAGTATTGCCACTGAGCCATCAGTAATCATATTTTTAGGTAAAAAACAAGCTCTAGGATTATAAGATAAATTTGGAATAAGTACAGAATTAGTATTTAAATATTTTTTTACAGATAAATTTTCGATTTCGTCTGTATATGAATCATAATCAGGTATATCTTTAATAGATAAATTATCAATATTTCTAGATTTTAAAATTCTATATTTACCTAAATTTTTAGTATGTTTTTTTGTAATTTGTCTATCTCTATAAAAATTAAAAATATCAAATTCTAATTTTTGTTTAACTAAGTAAAAGAAGTCATCAGTATATAATAACCACATATTAAACTCTTTATCAAAAATTTTAGAATAGTGCTTTATATTTAATGATTTATTAACAAAACTATCAATCACTATAGTGTTTTCTTTTTTTTCTGTATAAAAGATCAATCCAATAGTTTCTATCTTAACATTATAAAAAGATTTTTCTCCATAATCGCATATACTAAGAATGCTTGTATCTCGTTCAAGTAATTCTCTTGTTTTATCGTATTCAGGCGATGATAGAAAGCTTTTAGGTATAACAAAAGCTACATGTTTTCCTAAAGATTTTGCTTTTTCAATAAAAAAAGTAAATATATTACAACTCATCGTGTTATACATGTTTTTCTTGAAAAACAAATTATCTTTATCTGATTTTCCATAAGGTGGATTCCCTATCACAATATCATATTTGTTATCAGAATTAAATAATAAAAAATTAGAATTGATATAGTTTATTTTTACATTAGGATAAAAATGATCAAATAAAATTGATAATAATTCTATCATATCAGAATCAATATCGATAACATCAATTATTAGATTTTGATTTGCATATTTGTCAATAATACTTGGTAAAAAATTACCTATACCAACTGACGGCTCTAATACATAGATTTCTTTTTTTGTTTTTAATTTCGGCAAATGAGATACGATATTGTGAACTATATTTGAGGGCGTATAATAAGCTGACAAGAGAGTACGTTGAGCATTAGAAAACTCAATAATTTTTGATAGTGTCTTAAAAGAATATATATCTAATGAACGTAAAACAAAATCTTTTAATGTTTTAAAAGATTTATCTAATTCATTTTCATTTATGATTTTCTTTACGTTATTAATACTAGATTCATTTGTAACGTTAATAATGTTTTTTGCAATTTGGTTAAAAATATATGTAGGTACAGCTTCACCTATTGAATGTCTGATGTTTAATTCATTAGTTTTTAAATATGCTCGTTTTTCTATTAATGAAAAATTATTCAGCCGATTCTCTGATATATCTGACCATTGAAAAGAATTAGGTATGCTCATTATTATCATTAATTCACGTATACTAAATACCCTTGAATCTGATGGGTGTATTGTAGATTGACTAGCTAGTATATCATTTCTTGTATGTATGCATGGAGCAATAGCATCCCATGAGTTTCTTTTGTATTTATCACCATTCTTATTTTGATTTAAAATAATTTCTCCATCTTTACCAATTTTATGAGGTTTATACTCCAATAATTCATTATCAAAAGCTGAATATCCCTCTTTGGTTTTTTCTATCCATGGTAACATTCTACGATCATAAGAACGATAAAAATGATAGATATCCTTATCTGAAATATCCCCCATATTTTTTAATGATGGAAAATCTCCTATTACTTCTTTTAATATTTTTTGAGATTCTTCTTTAGGAAACAAGTCTAAAGGTGAAATATCGTATATATTTTTACGTACACCGACTATAAGAGTTCGAGTTCTACTTGATGGTACTCCATATTCTTTAAAGTTTATAATTTTGTACTCTATATTATAGATACTCTCTAAATGTGTTTTAATAACAACTTCTATACTTTTATCAACTCCATCTATATCAGCACATAGAGTTTTAAGAAAAGCCCTAACATTTTCGAAGACAAAATATTTAGGTTGAATTTTTTTAGTTAAGAGAATTGATTGTAATATTAGAGAATTTCTTTTAATCTCATTATCTGTTTTTTTATGATTTGCAACAGACATTCCTTGACAAGGTGGGGTAGCTACTAGAATATCTAATTCTTTTATATTTTCATTTTTATACCAAAAATCCAACTCAGATAAAATACGATCTTGTGTATCTGAATTTTCTATATCTCCAATAATATACCCTGTTTCATATTTACATTTGTGATTATATTTTTGAATCGACATTCTTTTTTCTAGTAATTCATTAGTCGCTATACATTCAAAACCTTGTTGTTTGAATCCATAACAACCAATACCAGCACTGCTAAAGAGAGAAATGTAAGTAAGTTTAGTTGACATTTTATAACCTTTTATGAATTAAATCCTAAATCAAAACATGTTAAATATTGAGGATATTTTGTTTGTATAGTATTTCTAATCAGATTTTTATCTTGAGTACTTATAATAGGGCTTAAGTTATATGTACTAGGAGCATTAACATGAAAATTATTTATTAGATATTCAATATATTCTTTACAAGACACGCGACATAAAATTTGATTTCCTAATCCAGCAGTGAAGTTGATCTGCAAATATTGTTTTAAATACACATTCATGGTATAAATTTCAATTCTATACTGATTACCTCTAGCACCTTGCTTTTGATTTTTTTCATAAATAACCTTAGTATATTTATTATTAGCTAGTACACCTAAAATAATAAAAAAAGCATTTGCATTAGGAAAATTAATTGGATTTTTACAGCTACGACACTCAAAAGAAAATTTTACAATGTTTGTTGGATTAGATTTAGATAAATAACATCGTATTTTTTGTATGAATTTAAACATATACCCTCTATTTTAGATAAAATTCTTTGACATTATACACAATATGTACACAATTTTCAAGAATAAACACTATTTATTTATACACCATATGAACAAGCTCATCCTGTGTATCTCGTAAAGATTCAGGATTTTCAAGCATATAGTATTGATCGGTGGTTTTGATACTCTCATGTCCGAGTAAAGCTTTTACTTTGTGGATGTCTTTTGATATTTCAAGTGCTAAACTTCCTGATGTATGCCTGAATAAGTATAGACTATAATCACTATTAAGATTTAGTTCTTCTTTCATGATTTTGAATTGTCTTGAATAAAAGCCTTTATCACTTTTAATCGACCCTATGAATAGACATCCGTTTGTCAATTCATTAAATTTTATAATATTTACTAATTCCCTTGCGAACATAGGATTTAAAGGGACAGTTTTGAATTTCTTAGTTTTATTCATCCATATAGAGATACGATTGTTTTTTAAGTCTATATCTTTGTAAGTCAAATTGACAATTTCTCGAGGTCGTGAGCCTGTGAAAAACAATGTCATTAAATAATACTTAAAATCTAAGTTCCCTACCCTATCACAATATAATAACATATCTTTAAAATCATCCATCGAAATAATCACTTTTCGTTTTTGTGGTTTTGGAGCTTGAAAAAACTCTAGTTTTTTGTATTCGTTATAATCATAATACCCTTGCTTGATTGCATAATTCAAAAAAGCTCTGATATTCTTTGTAATTTTATAAGCATAGTGTTTAGAATACTTTTGTCTTAAATCTGTTTGTATTTCTAACATCGTATCATTATTAATTGTATTCCATTCGAGATTATATTGTTTTAATACTATTAAACCTACTTCTTTAACTTTGATTGTTTCTTCTGTAATTCCATTATATTTAGCTATTTTTAAGTAATCTTGATATACCCGATTGATGTTTTTAGTTTGTGCTGTCTGCATAGACCCGAGATGATCTTTTGACGATTTAAAGGCACTTTCTCGCATGATTAAAGGGATTTCAGACATATTATGTACTTTGTTATAAAATAGCTTACTACAAAACATCTCATAGCGTTCTTTTGCTTCATGATAGTTTTTTGTTTCTAAAGACAATCGATAAGTGCGTTTATTTATTGTTTTGTTGAGATAATAGATACCGTTTTCACGTTTATATATACCCATAAAATTAAACCTGTGATTTTTATTGTAATTACACAATATTATCACAGGTTTTTAATTTTTAATCTTGGTAAACTCAAAATTATTTTTTAAATTCAATTTACCTATCTAAAAAAGCCAATCCTATTTTTTCTTTAAATAATACATAGCTCTTAAAAAATTGATTATGAAAAATAAAACGCTCATAGTATTTCGTTGTTTCATTGTTATAAATATCTATCCCATTTACTAACTTATTAAAAACTTCTTTATTCGTGTTATCTGTAATAGGTAATGATAGATGTACACTATCAAAACAAATTTTCAATTTATCAATATCTTTAGTAATACTAATATTCTTTACAATATTTTTCACTTCTTCAGGGATAAAATTATCCCATTCTTGACCTGTGATTTGTACTAATAAATCATAAAATAACTTATGCTTGTTTTTACAATTTTCTCCAAAACAAATTTGAGTAATCAAACTTAAATATCTTAAAATCAGATTTCTAATCACATATTCTTGATCTATTTCTCTTGTATAAAAATTACAAAAATGAGTGTGTTTTTTAGAATTAAGTACATTTTCATAGTTATTAAAATGTTGGATAATTTCTTTTGTTTTATTCAGATATATATCGAGTTCTTGTTTTACTTTATGAGCAACATTAGAAAGCATTTGATTTTCTTGTCTTTCTGTATTCAATACAATAGCAGGCATATAATGTAATAGATTACTTTCTATATATTCCATTTGCTTTATTAATTTACTAATTTCTTTTTTTGTAATAGGTTTATTTGTCATAAATTGCTTATATGTATAACGTTGTGTTTGAAAATGATCTAAATCTTTATATAATGTTAGTAAAATAAAATCAATATAATCTTTTTTCTTTTGCTCATCATTGATAAAATTTAATCCTTTAATTTCGATAAGATTATTATTTTCTAATAAGTTATATATTCTATATCTTATTATAGATATTTTATTTTCAATAACATCATTCATAAATCAACTCCGATAATATCGTAAATAAATATATCGGGAGGCATTCGCCTCTTTTCAATCAACTTCGTTGAATATTTTTTTCTTTTTCTATCTCATCTCTAAGCATTTGTAATAGTTCTTCATCTTTGAATTGTTGTAATTCTCTGTCAATTTCTTCTTCTGTCATATTGTCATAATTATTTTTCTCAACTTCAATAATCTTAATACTATTATCCCATTCTTTTGGGTTCAATCTTGCTAAAATATCAAGACAAGCCTTTGCATTAGGATGAGCTTGTTTGGTTACCGTATAAATAATATCCCCTTGACTATCTTGTTTGACTTCTTTGTATTCATATCCCCATGCCGATTTATAAAGTTGTTCTTGTGTTTTCTCTATAATTCTTTGTTGTTTGTCTTTCAAAGCCCTATGATAAGACTCGGATAACTCGGATTTAAAATATTTACTATCTACTTTTAACCATTCATTAAGAGTATCATAATTGACATTCATGACTTTTGCTATATCTTTTAAGTACATAAACTTATCTACTATACACTCATATATCAATTTTTCAAATTCTTTTCTATATTTTGTTTTCTTATTCATTGTTCTTTACCTACAAACGTGCCGTTTGATCCACTTTTTTATAAAACTGATTGACAACTAAATTCAAATATGCTATAATATAAGTGCTTAATATCCTAATAAACTAGAAATAGTTTATTTTCTATCTCATACTTTAAAATAAAGATGAGAGTTGTTTATATACAATTCTTTTTTATTTTTAAAGTATGAATACCTATGTATCATTATTACTAGTGATACTATATTTTCCTATTTGCCGATTGCACGGTAAATTTATATATATTGCTCATAGCAGTTGTATATCCGTGCAATTGGTTTAGATAGAAATGTTTAAAACTTTGTTTATTAGGATATTAAGCAATACAGCTGTTATGAGCTTTATTGTTTTAGATTCAATAATTATTCTCATGACAGTTTGTCATGAGTTTTTTTTATACTACGACGACTAAAATTATACAAACTGCTATCCCTCTATACTTACTCAACACCTATAGAGGGAAGGGCTTTGCCCTATATCTATAATTATCAACAAATAAATACTGTATTGGCCAAATCCTAACAGATTAGTCTTAAATAAGACTATCTAATACCATATCCCCTTGTATTTTTACAGGGGGATATTTTTTAATTTATCAATTTTTCTCTTATTTCACTATCACTACGATTAATATAATGTTTTGCCGTTATACTTATATCACTATGTCCAAGTAACTTTGATACAAGATGAATATCTTTTGTTTTATTTAACATCCTTGTGCCAAAACTATGTCTAAAAGCATACAAACAATATTCTTTATTTAATTCAAGCTCATCTTTTAACTTTTTGAATTTTCTTGAATAATGTGTATCATTTTTATCACATCCTATAAAGATATAATTGTTTTGAATCCTATCGAAGATAGTTAAAAGCTCATCGGTTAAATACACCGTTTTGTATTTCTTGGTTTTATTCTGATAAATCTTAGCAGTTCCTTTATTAAAGTCAATATTACTTTTTTTTAATTGAGTTATCTCATTAGGTCTACAACCTGTTTCCCATAATGTATCTATGTATAGAAGAAAATCTTTATCTGTTATTGCCGTACGCATGTACTTATAATCATTTTCTTCTATAATAATATCTCTTGTTGAATCCTTAGTCATCAAAAACGTCAAACTTTCATAGTCTTCACGTTTATAATATTTCTTCTTAATACAGAAATTTAGAAAAGCCTTTAAATTTCGTATATGCTTATTAGAATAGTCTTTTTTAAAAGTCTTTGTAATATGATTAATAACTTCTTGAGTAATATCACAAACATATTTAATATTCTCTTTTTTAAGGTGGGTGAAGAGAGATTGTTTAAATCGTATCACTCCTTTACTTAGTTTTTGACTCTCGCATAAATCAAGATATTCCGTATAAGATTTGTCTATACTATATTTCTTGATTTCTTTTTTATTAGATGAGCTTTTGACAGTTGATTGAGTTAATTCTGTATGAGTGGATTTTGTAGGGTGTAATTTTTGATTAATTTCTGATAATAGATAATTATCATACATTCTTTGAGCTAAACGAATATCACGAGTATTTAAAGATATGCGTTTATACTGAGATTTATTGTTTTCATTGATTTTAATCTGTAAATAAAAAATTCCGTTTTCTCTTTGATATAATCCCATAATTCACGTCCTAAACCATATACACAATTCATACACAATCTATACACAGTTGGGATTATGAAGTTTTTAAAAAAGAAACAAGCCTTGAAAATATCAAAGCTTGTACGAATTTTTGACTTATAAAGTCATTGCTCAGAACAGGACTTGAACCTGCACGGCCAAAAAGGCCACCAGCCCCTCAAGCTAGCGTGTCTACCAGTTCCACCACCGGAGCATATAATATATTATATATCATTTAAAATATATTTGTCAATACTTTTAATTTAATTTTTTGTAAATTTATATATTATATTTGATAAAAGATCATTGATTTTATATCAAATATAATATATAATATACTCACACTTTTATATTATGGAGGGATTTATGATATTTCCTTTTTTACCACAAGAATTACAAGATTTTGATACTGAAATATATAATACTATCTCAAATGAACTTCTCCGTCAACAAAATACTATCGAATTAATTGCCTCTGAAAATATCGTTTCCAAAGCTGTATTAGTAGCACAAGGCAGTATTCTCACTAACAAGTATGCGGAAGGATATCCAGCCAAGCGTTACTATGGTGGTTGTGAATATGTTGATATTTCTGAACAACTCGCTATAGACAGAGCAAAAAAACTATTTAATGCCGAACATGCTAATGTGCAAACTCACTCAGGATCTCAAGCTAACATGGCTGTCTTTATGGCTTTACTACAACCTGGTGACAAAATTCTCGGAATGGGACTAAGTGCTGGTGGACATTTAACACATGGATTTCATTTGAATTTTTCTGGTCAATTATACGAAGCTCATAGTTATACAGTAGATCCTCAAACATATCTTTTAGATTATGATGAAATCAGAAAACAAGCCTTAGAGATAAAACCCAAACTTATTATAGCTGGAGCTTCTGCTTATTCAAGAATTATTGATTTTAATGAATTTAGAAAAATTGCTGATGAGGTTGGTGCTTATCTCATGGTAGATATGGCACATATAGCTGGATTAGTAGCTGTAGGCTTACATCCAAACCCTGTTACAGTAGCTGATGTCGTAACATCTACAACTCACAAAACATTACGAGGTCCTCGTGGTGGATTGATTCTCTGCAAACAAGAATTTGCTAAAGCTATTGATAAGACTGTTTTTCCAGGTATTCAAGGCGGGCCTTTAATGCATGTTATTGCAGCTAAAGCTGTAGCTTTTAAAGAAGCCTTACAACCTAAATTTAAAATATATCAACAACAAGTAATTACTAATGCTCAGACATTATCACAAACATTAGCAGATTTAGGGCATTCTATTATTAGTAATGGAACAGATAATCATTTATTTATTGTAGATCTTCGTACACATAATACTAATGGTAATGAAATATCAACATTATGTGATACCATAAATATCACTTTAAACAAAAATTCCATTCCTTTCGATCCAGCTTCTCCTATGAAACCTTCTGGCATTAGAATTGGTACACCAGCAATTACTTCACGAGGTATGAAAGAACAAGAAATGATACAAATAGCACAATGGCTTGATAAGTTAATTAAAAACAAAGACAATCAAAATATTCAAAAAGAAATCAAACAAGAAATTTTAGAACTATGCACACATTTTCATATCTATCATTCATAAAAAAAAGAGTATTAGTCGAGGATCAAAATGGAACCTATCAAATTTAAAACTGTAAGTTTTAGAACTGGAACATATGTATATGTTGAAGAACAAACAGATAGTGCAGCTTTTTATATTGTAAGACAAGGATCATTAATAGAAGAAAGTCCTCTTAATAATCTAACTCAAGAAAGTAATTTAATCATCAAAACAGGTGATTTTTTTGGTGTTTTAGATTGTATGAGTAGAAGAGCTAGATTATCTAGTATTCGAGCTCTTGAAGATACTGTATTAATTGTTGTAAGATTTGATCAATTTGAAACTTTAATTACTCAAATGGCTCCTGTTGCAATAAAAATCATTAGGTACTTCTCACAAAGACTTAGAAAATATAATACAACATTAGCTCAGTTGACACAAGGATCTACATCAAAAATAGAATCAAATACTCTCACTAGTTTAATCAAATTGGGAGAATATTATCAAAGTCTTGGACAAAATAATATTGCAGGATATGCTTTTTCTAATTTTATAAAAAACTATCCTAACGATAGTTCTGTTTTAGAAGTACAAAATTATCTTAAAATTCTTAACTATGATGAGAAATCTCATTTACCAATTCAACAAGGAATTCAAGAAACTTACGAAGCCGGTAATCCTATATTTCTCGAGTATGAACAAGGTGCTGATTTATATATTATTTTAGAAGGATTTGTAAAAATCACAAAATTCACTAATAATCAGATAGTTTTATTAGCTATGCTTAAAGAAAAAGATATTTTTGGAGAAATGGCAATATTAGAAAATAGCCCTCGTTCGGCATCTGCTATTGCTGTCACCAAAGTAACTCTATTACGCATTAATAAACAAAATTTTGAATTATATATTCGTACTCATCCAGAAATTGCTCGTCGTATTATTCAATTATTATCAGATAGAATTTGGCTTATTTATAAACGATTAGCAAATCAATTAATTATAGATCCTATTACAAAAATTTACGATGCTTTACAAACACTACTGTTAAACAATCGTGTTCCTATCAAAAAAGGATTAGCATATTCTTTTGAAATGTCACCTACTGATATTATTCAATTTATAGGATTAGATCCTATAATAGGGAAAAAATATATAGATTATATTATTGCAAATGATTCTGCATTAAGTGTCGAAAATAACAAACTTATGTCTAAAGATGTGTATAATATTAGAAGTGCTATTGCTTTGTCAAATCGTCACCAACATCGTAGTACTATTAAAAATCAATAATATATTAAATAAAAAAAGTATTAGATAATATCTAATACTTTTTTTATTTAATATATTTCTATATTTTATTCAATTTTATCTTAGATAAATCACCAGATAAAAATGTTTTTTGTTCTTTATTAATTTCCAAAATTAGTGATCCATCCAGAAGAACCGACTGTAAAATACCTCTATATTCTTGATCATTATGTATCAACAAAACTTCTTCATTTTTCCAAATAAAAAGTTGTTCCCATTTTTTTACAATTGTCTCTTCATTACTTGGGAAATCTTCCCATAAAATTATCAAAGATTCAATTAGTTCACTACAAAATTGATTAATATCACATTCTTTACCTGTTAATTCTTTTAAAGAATCTGCATAATCGGGTAAATCACTACTATTAATATTGATTCCTATTCCAATTATAATATACTTAATTTCGTTATCTTCTAGTACACTTTCTGTTAAAATACCACATATTTTTTTATTATCTTTTGTAATAATATCATTAGGCCATTTTATCATACATTTGTTATCACTGTACTTATTTAATAATTGACAAACAACAACAGAAACCAATCTAATAATAGAAAATAATAAAGAATGCGAGATATTACAAGGTATCGTAAAACTCATAGCAATATCCTTATCTGCAGACATCTGCCAAGGTCTATTCATTCGACCTCTACCCATTACCTGATCTCTTGTTAACAAAATAAAAGGTTCTTTTTGTTCTTTTATAATTTGCTTGGCAATAGTATTTGTAGAAGTTGTGTTTTTCATAAATAATATTGTTGGACAATTTGGGATTGAAATATTTTGAAAAATTTTCTCAGGAATAAGTTTGTAGGGTAAAGGATATTTTAAAATAAATCCTTTGTTGGATTCAGCTTCTATATTATAAGTATCTAATCTTAATTTTTCTACTTTTTTATGTATAGCAGCACGAGAGATCAAAAGCGATTGAGCAATTTTTTCACCAGACACATATTGATTCTTAGATGTTAATAATGCTAATAATACTTGATCTATAGGATAAATATTTTTATTATTATAAATCAATCGTTATTCCAACAGGACAATGATCTGATCCTTGTACATCACTAAGAATAAAAGCGTTTTTCAATTTTGGAACTAAATCTTCGCTGATAAAGAAATAATCAATTCTCCACCCAACATTACGATCTCTTGAGCCACCTCTATAACTCCACCATGAATATTGATCTTTTGTATCAGGATTAATTATTCGAAAAGTATCTACAAAACCAGCTTCGACTACTTTATCTATCCAAGCTCTTTCAATAGGAAGAAATCCTGAAGCATTTTTATTTTCTTTAGGTCTAGCTAGGTCAATTTCTTTATGAGCAGTATTCACATCTCCAGAAAAAATAATACTACGACCTTCGTTTTTGAGTTTAATAATATATTCTAAAAATGAATCATAAAAATCTAATTTATATTGAAGACGCTCTGGAGAACTATCTCCATTAGGAAAATAAATAGTAAAAAAAACAAAATCACCATAATCAGCCATAATTGTACGACCTTCTTGATCAAATATTTCTTCACCCCACCCTAAATCAACAACTTTAGGTTCAACTTTACTCAATAAAGCTGTTCCTGAATATCCTTTTTTAGTACGACTAGGATTCCAATAAGTAAATCTATCTTGAGGATTCCTGATAGGCGACTCTAATTGTTGCGGTTCAGCTTTAATTTCTTGTACCCCTACAATATCAGCATCATATTCATATAACCAATCCAAAAATCCTTTTTTAGTAGCTGCTCTAATACCATTTATATTCCATGAAATAAAAGTTCTCATTGATTTGTATTCCTATTATTATTTTCATTTATTAATTTATCATTATTCAAAGAAGTACTATTACTATAGTGTTTATTATTTACTGTAGCTATATCTGCTTCTTTTTTTAAATTAATATCAAACTTGCCTTCTAATTTTAAGTTGAAAGGCACTTTAAAATTTTGATATTGATATGGTAATTCTACAGAAACTTTACTTATAATTATAGACTTAGATAATATTTTCTCATCTAATTCTAAAAAATACATCCCTGTAAGTGTTGCTTCATGTTTTATTTGTTTATATCTATTAGCCTGCAAAATATTAATATTTTGCATCCAAAAAACAGTTGGTATATTATTATTATTTCTATAAGCATAAGTAGAATAGATGTCATTAATTAATTGAATATTTGTTTCTAAAAGAATAAGAGGGTCAGAATTTAATGCACGAGAAATTTTGAAAAAATCCCATCCAGAAACAACCATAGAAATCAAATCTGTTTCTAATTCACTAGGAACATTAAGAGAATATGTTTGATTATATTGATTATTTTTCATATCAATAATAGGAAATAAAACTTCAAAAACATATCCTAAAGGATGTCTTTTTCCATTTTTATCAAATACTAAAAAATGATCTGATTCTAATTTTACTATATAAGCAATATTATCTGTTTTACTATCTATATATGATTGCCATAGATCAATAAAAATAGATGGTAATGTTGAACTAGTTAAAGGAGAAAATTTCCAATCTATAACTATTTGTTGAGTATCAGTAAATTCAGAACTAGTCGATAATGAATAATCAAAATTAAATTGAGCATTCGTATTAGTATAACTAAAATACTTAGAAGATATAATTACTTCGCCTGTAAACTCAACATCATATAAATACAGTATATCTCCATAAATATCATAAAAAGAATAAGAAGGAATTGACAATTTTAGTCCAAGAACAATAAAAAAAATAATTTTTAAAATTAGCTGCATTTATCTATTAAAAACCTCATATTCTTTTGATATTAATTCTTCTATTTGTTGTAATAGTACATCTTTTGGTATTGATAGCAATTCACCAGTACGACGAATTTTTACTTCAAACTCTTGTTTGTCTTGCCAAGAACGACCTACCGTGATTCTGATTGGAATTCCAATCAGATCTGCATCTTTGAATTTAGAACCAACTCTTTCTTTTCTATCATCTAGAATAACTTCTATTTGTTTGTCCTGCAATATTTTATAGATATTCTTAGCTTCTTCAAATAATTCACCTTCAACAAGTATTGGAGTGATAATTACATGATAAGGAGCAATAGATATTGGAAAAATAATACCATTTGCATCTGATCCTTGTTCTACAACGGCAGCAATTACTCTACCAATACCTATTCCATAACAACCACAGACAGGATATACTTCCTGATTATTTCTATCTAATACTGTTACTTTCATTGCTTCTGCATATTTTGTACCTAATTTGAAAATATGCCCAACTTCTATACCTTTATAAGTCTGAAGAGGTTTTTGACAAGAGATACATAGATGATTTTCTTCTGCATTATGAAAATTACCAGTGAGCGTCTTTTTACAATCTCTAAGTACAGATACACCTTTCCAATGCATGTCTTTTTCGTTAGCTCCAACCACAGTATCATGCATATCAAGAATAGACTCGTCTAATACTACATCTGTAGGCCAATCTTTTGCTCCCAAAAATCCTATAGGAGATTTAGTCTGATCATAGATCACATCAGCTTCTGCCATAGTCATCTCTATAGCATTCAACAAATTTTGTAATTTAGTTTCATTAATTTGCAAATCTCCACGAATACAAGCCATCACTAATTTTCCATCAGCTTCAATAACAAAAGATTTCACCAAATCTTTTGTATCACAATTAAAAAATTTTGCTAAATCTTCTATTGTTTTAACTCCAGGAGTATGAATTTTTTCAATTTGTTGTTCTAATTTTATTTCTCTTTTAGGAATAATAGATTCTGCTTTTTCAGAATTTGCCACATATCCACAAGAGCATTTAACAATATCATCATCGCCAACAGCCGAGGGTACCATAAATTCTTCTGAGCCACTACCTCCAATATTGCCTGAATCAGCCAATACAGGATCTACTGTCAATCCAACTCTATGAAAAATATTAAGATAAGCTTGTTTCATTGCTTGGTAACTATTATCTAAACCAGTGCTATCAAGATCAAAAGAATACGCATCCTTCATAATAAATTCTCGACAACGAATCATTCCATAACGAGGTCGAATTTCATCTCGAAATTTAGTATTTATTTGATATAAATTTACTGGTAAATCTTGATAAGACTGGGCAGTATCTCTAATAATTTGAGTAAAAGCTTCTTCATGTGTTGGCCCTAAGACAAAATCATGATCATGTCTATCTTTAAAACGAAGCATTTCTTTTCCCATAGTATCCCAGCGTCCAGACTCTTGCCAAAGTTCACCTTGTGTTACAAATGGTAATAATACTTCTAAGGCACCAACTTTATCCATTTCTTGTTTTGTAATAGCTATTACTTTGTCTAAAACTCTCTTACCTAGAGGCATCCAAGTATATAAACCAGCTGCAGATTTACGAATCAATCCAGCTCTCAACATCAATTGATGACTAATGATTTCAGCGTCTCGTGGAGTTTCTTTTAAAGTGAAAATATATGATTTGGAATAGAGCATATAGAATTCTCCTTTTAATATATAATATTATTTATTATAAATCATATATCTATCTTATGCAAGAATACGATAGATATTATATAAAAATTTGAGTTTTATTATAATATATATTATAATAAAATATATATAATTAAAAGGATTTATTATGAATATTTTATTACTTATTACTTTGTTATTTTTTTCTAGCAATACTTTTGCAAATACAGAAAATGAGCTAAGAAAACAAATCCAACAAAATCCACAAAATATTTCAGCTTATTCCCAATTAATCCAATTAGCAACAACACGAGAACAAATCATGAAAATAGGTACAGAAGCTCTTAATGCCTTAGGATCTCGCTCTCAAATTCATACAGCTATGGGAAATGCCTATATGGAAGCTAAAGATTTCAATAATGCTATAAATTCGTTTAGAACATCCGTAAGCCTTAATCCTCGTTCAGCTACTAGTTTTAATAGATTAGGTCTAGCCTTGTTAAAAATTGGATACTACAACAAGGCAGAGGTAGCATTCAAATCTGCCATTGCATATTCACCCATAAACACCCCGACTACTCTTATGTACCAAACTTACTTGGCTATTGCTTTAGAAAATCAAAAAAATTATGTAGAAGCAAAAAAAGTGCTTTCTACAGTATTATCTGTAAATCCTAATTTCCCGTTAGCACTAGAGGTACAAAGTAGAATTCAAAAATAAAAATAACATATAATCAAAAAAAAACACCCTATTTTTTAGGGTGTTTTTTGTGATTAGATTTTATTTGTCGATAAAGAGCATACGCATAATCCACTCCTGTAATACCTGTAAAGATAGTAACTGAAATGACTAAAAAAGAAGGAAGATTTGCTAAATAGTAATTATTTTGCCAATAAGTAAGATAATTCTCTTGAGGAATATTAGCAATACTATTCAAATGATAGCTTACTAATAAAAAAAGTAAGACAAATCCACCAATTATCATTTGCCCTGCTGTTTTTATTTTGGCTAAAAAGGATGTTTTAAAAGAAATATTATATCGTAAAGCATAATTTCTCATTTGAGTGACTAAAAAATCTCGTAATAAAATTATCATAAAAGTCCACGCAGGAATTTTTAAATCAGGTATAAAAATAAAAACTAGATATAAGCCCCATATAAGAAATTTATCAACAAGAGGATCCATGTAGGCTCCCCATTCTGTCATTTGATTTAATTTACGAGCAAAATATCCATCCAAAAAATCAGTACTAGCTGCAAAAATAAAAAAAAAACTTGTCATTAATAAAGTATTAAAACTATGTGTTCCAAAGATAGGTAACAAAGGAATACAAGCCATAGGAATCATCAAAAATCTAAAAATAGTAATAGTATTGGGAATATTTAATATAAATATAGGCATATTAAATCTCTTTCACAAAAATAGCATCAAGATCATGATCATCAGAGCCTATTATTTTTACTTCTGCCATTTCTAGTAATTCTATATTTATATTTTTTGGAACTTTTACACGAACTATTCCATCAATTTCTGGTGCATCAAATTCAGAACGCATACTCATTGTACACTCTCCATCTTTTTCTTCTGAGATACCTTCTCCAATACAAATCAAATTCTTCCCAACTAACCTCTTTAATCTTTTGGTAGACACTTGTTGTTGAATAGCAGCCCATTGAGTCACCCTATCCTGAGCTACAGAATTTGGCACTTGATTATCCATTGTATAAGAACTTGTATCCTCTTCGTGAGAATAAGTAAAAAAACCTACTCTATCAGCCTGAACTTCTTGAAGAAATTGAGAGATTTGATTGGCATCTTGATCTGTTTCCCCTGGATATCCAGCAATAAAAGAAGTTCTCAATGCAATATTTGAATTTGCAGTTCTTATATCACTAAATAATTGTGCCATTGAATCAAAATCACCGTATCTTTTCATTGATTTTAAGACATTAGCTGAAATATGTTGCAAAGGCACATCTATATAATTACAAAAAATTGAAGAATTGTTGTATAATTCAGCTAATTCTATTAACATAGGATCAGGAAAAAGATACTGTACTCGAATCCAATCAAATCCTATTGTTTCTAATTTTTGTAATAATGGAATAAGTGATCGTGTATTGTTAAGATCTGTTCCATAATTAACAGGATCTTGAGTAATTACAATTAATTCTCTAATACCTTGATCAAGAAGCATTTTTGCTTCATCCAGAATATCTTGTTCAATACGACTTCTTTGTTTCCCACGCATAATAGGAATAGCACAAAATCCACAAGCTCTATTACAACCTTCTCCGATTTTAATCCAAGCATGTTTAAAACCTGAAAACAAAAGAGATCTTTTACTTTGACCAGTATCTTTATATTCACCTTGATCTAGCATAGATTTATTTTTACGCTGAATAAAAATATCTTTAATTTTAGAAGGATCTTTTACCCCAATAAACGCATCAATTTCTGGTATTTCTTCTTTCAATTCCTCATGATAACGAGCTACCATACATCCAGAAACAACTAAAATTAAATCAGGGTTTTTTCTTTTTAATTCAGCATGATCAAGAATTGCGTTTATAGATTCTTGTTTTGCAGATTCAATAAATCCACAAGTGTTAACAATCACAGCATCTGCCTCTTCTGGATCAAATACAGCATGATGTTCACCTGTATCAAATAAATGAGCACACATTTTTTCAGCATCTACCAAAGCTTTGGGGCACCCTAAGGCATCAAAGAATATTTTCATATATTATATAACCTTTCAATTTAAAATAAAAATACTCATACTAAAATAGTATGAGTATTAGTGTAATATATTTTATTATGATAGTCAAGATATTATTTAAGTTGAGCTCTATATAATGTAGTATCAGCACCACTTGTTTTTTTATAAAAAATCGATTGAGAACTTTCACCAATAGCACCACCACGAATAACATTAGTAAATTCTGAAAATGTAATTACTGCAGCTCCTGCATTACCAAGAGATACTTTTGCTCCATCAATAAAACTAAATTTTACAGACTCGCCAACATTTAATATTTTTTGTTGTTCCTCAACAGTATCTGCTTGATATCCAACCCAAATTGATCTTGTAGCAGTAATAGTAACATTAAAAATAGCTTTATTATTAACTACCGCTAGTGGTACCGTATTTCTAATAGAATTTATATAAGGTGTTGTATCAAAGAATGTTGTTTGAATAACATCTTTTTTAAAGTTTATAACCAATTCAATTTTTTTATCTGTAATAGAAATAATTTCTAAAGAAAGATCATTCACACCATTTCCACTAATATCTGTATGTAAAACATCACCTTTTTTATAAATATACTGATTTTGTTTGATATGAAATTTAATTTTTTTATTTTTCTGTACAATACCAAAAAACTCGATTTTTGCGATTTCTTGTTCTTCATCCATAAGTACAATCGTATCTTTCACACCTATAGAAAATTGATTATTTTGAGCTAATTCTATTAGAGAAATATTTATAATTGTAGAATTTTGTCTGGTATTATAATCAGAAATCTGTGTATTATTATTTTTTTGAGAAGAAGATATTGATTTCGTGTGAAATACCAAGATTACAAAAAATATTAATACTATAGGTATACCAAGCACAAGCCATTTAATATATTTTTTTGTATTTTGAGTAGTACTATGTAAATTATAAAAAACCTCTAAAGGAGCTTCTTGTTCTTTACTAATAGCTCTTTTGTACATAGAAAGTACCAGTTCTTTATCTAATTCAAGCATTTCAATATAAGACGATAAAAAACCTATAACGTACATTTCTGCAGGAAAAAAACCATACTCATCTTTTTCTAAAGCTTCTATATATTTTTTTGCAATATTTGTTTCTATAGCGGCTTCATCAATAGAGAGACCTCTTTGTTCTCTTTCATTTTTTAAATATTGACCTAGTGAAATTTTTGGGTATTCCATATGTATCCTCATTAACATTCAAATGTATTATATATAATATCAGATATCTATGATACTGTCAACTTTTAAAATATAATATTTTTATCGACTATTTAATAAAAAACACTAGTATTAAAATTATAAATATACTATACTATTAATGTTATCTGACAGGAGTTTTTCTATGCATTATATTATTATATTTACTGTACTACTATTGACCACTTTTTGTGACAAAAAACAATCTACCCCCTTAGATGAATCTATACTAAAATATTCTGATTCCACATCTATTCCTACATTTACTGATAGTATATCTATTTCAAGTACTGGAACTCCCAAGACTTCCTCTCAAGAAATAGATATGATGATTTCTAATTTGATTGATTTTAAACTCGGCGATGAAATTTCTCTTGATAGCCCAAAAAAGTTCTTACAAATCTCTATTCTCTTTACATTATCACAAAACTCTAATTATTATATTATTTCTCAGAAAAAAAACACTACAGATGAAGATGTCAATGCCTATATGAACAAAAAAAGAGAAGATTTTTATACATCTCTTGGAATTTCTGAAACTGAATATATTCAATACGGAATTACTCATTCCAAAAACATTCAAGAATTTCTTGCAACTACTAATAATATCAACGAGTTATACGAAATAATTCAAGCCCATGTTGTGGATTAATATTTAATTTCAATTCAATTTTTTTAAAATAATATTCAATCTATTTCTTGATAAAAATTCAATTTTATCTTATTATATATAATCAAAAATAAAATTGAAGGAATATAGATGTTTTCTAAATATAAAAAAAAACACACTATATCAGCTGATATAAGTATGACCCCTATGATTGATATTATTTTTCAATTATTAACATTTTTTATGATTACTTCTACTTTTATCCAAACTTCCTCTCTTAATATTGATCTTCCTGAAGCAAAAACCTCTGACAGTATTCAAGATCAACAAAACACTATTACCCTATACAAAAATAACTCTATCACATGGAACGAACAAGAAATATCTATTACAGATCTTCCTCAAAAATTATTAGAATTATCACAACAAAATCCTGACGCAACACTTGTTATACAAGGAGATGAGGGAATTTCTTATGGTAATTTAATAGAGATTATGGATCAAGCTCGTGGGGCTGGTCTAAACAAGCTAAGTCTTGCTACTATACTAAAAAAATAGGAGTAATCATGACTTTGCCTCGCCCTCAACAATATTCTCCATTATCATTATTTCTCACGATCTCTTTAGGTATTCATTTTATAGCTTTAGTTACTTTCAGTGTTTTTTCTCCAAAATTTATTAAAATAAAAAATACTAATATTTCTATTCAAATTAATGATATACAAAACCAAATATCATCACCTTTACAAGAAATACCAACTCCTATTATTCCTCAAACAAAACCTACCATTCCTAAAAAAGTTGCTCAAACTCCTGTTCAAACAAAACCTACCATTCCTAAAAAAGTTGCTCAAACTCCTATTCAAACAAAACCTACCATTCCTAAAAAAGTTGCTCAAACTCCTGTTCAAACACAAATTCCAGTTCTTGAAGTCCCCACCCCTGAGTTAGTTCAAATTATACAAAGTGATACTGTGGAGTCTATTCCTAACCCAACACAACAATTAGTAGATAAAACAAAAGATATAAGTGATACATTAGATAATTTATTAAATCAAAAAACTCAGAAAAAAGCGTCTTCTGATGTTTTAGCAGATGCTCAATGGTCTGGAACTCCTAGAAAAACTCTATTATTTCCAAATCTTATAGCTAGTATACCACAACAATATAAATCTCGTGGTTATGGGTTCTCTATAACTGCTAAAATCACTTTCAGTCCTCAAGGTTGGGTATCAGCTGTAGAATTATTAAGAACTTCAGGAGATCCTCGTATAGATAGTATCTTCCGTACAGAATTACGTAAAATTCGTATAGAACCTAGTTCAAAAACGAGTTATGATACGATCACCAAAACTTTTACTATTTCTGTTAAATAATTTTTCTAGTTAAAGGACTTTTTTATGCAATTTATCCTTGGTAATTTTGGATCAGGAAAAACAACACTTATTATCCAACAAATTATTAATCTTATCGAATTGAATCAACAATTCTTAATAATTGTTCCTTCTCGTAGACATAAAGATCAATTACTTTTAGAATTATTAAAACAAAAATCTGGTCTTATTGGTTTACCCATCTTCACTTTAACAGAATTTCAAAAAAAACTAATAGAACATTTATTTCCTATCCCTATTGAAAGGCCTCAAACTATTAGTAATTTTGAAAAATTTCTTATTATTTCTTCTATTATTACTCAAAATACTGATAAATTTCAAAAGTTTCAAAATATTCAACAAAGACCAGAAATGATTAAAATGATTTATCGACTGATTCATTCATTGAGAGACAAAGATATTGAAACACTAAAATCATCTCTAGAATTAGCAGACAAAATTCATGATATACAATTAATTCTATCTCAATATCAACAAATTTTAATAGAAAAAAATATGGGTGATAACAAATTTGAAATAGATCTTATTTGTCAAAATATTTCAAAAATTTCTCCAGATTTTTTTGCAGATTATATATTTATTGATGGATTTGTAGATTATACAGCTACTCAATTCAAATTAATTGAACACATCTCTCAATTTATAGAAACTCATAAAAAACAAATTAATATTAGTTTGACTAATATTAATCATCATATTTGTCAACAAACTATTCTTCATTTCAAATCTATCTTTCCTTACGCTGAATGTATATATTTGGAAGAAAAATTAGAAAGTAGTCTTCTAGCAAATTCTTTTTTAGAAAATACACAAATACCAAAAAACTCTTTAGATATCTACGAAATACAAGCTTTTGGTAAAAATAAAGAAATTGAATATGTAACAAATCAAATCAAAAAATTATGTCTTATTAATTCTCAAAAATTAGAAGATATTTTAATTATAACAGATCAACAAGATACTTATGCCCCTCTACTCACTTCCGCCCTTCGAAAAGCAAATATTCCTTTTGGCTTTGGAAAAGATGACAAATTATCCAGTAATCCTCTCATTATTTTTATCAAGCGTTGTCTCAAAATTATGACTCAAGAACTAGATCATGAATATATTGAATTTTTTGCACAATCCAACTATATCCAAAATTCTATTAGAATAACCTTAGGTAAAGCTCCAGAATTAATTCCTTTAGCAATTCAAGGAAAAGAATTGGCATGGAAAAATGGATTCCAACGTCAAAAAGATCTATTAAAGGATGAAGATAACACTATATCCAAAAATGAATTAGAATGTTTAGAAAATACTATTCTATCATTATGTAACAAGCTATTTTCTTTAGATCCTTATAAAAATTACACAATAACTACCCATATTAATACCCTTATTGATTTATTAGAATTTTTAGGCGTACAAGCCAGCTTATCACAAACTCACTCCTTAATAAAGCACAAAAATATTATTGATATCTCTATAGCCAAGGATTATTCAGCCTTATTAAAATTAAAAGAAATTTTGCAAGATTTACGAAAATCTCTTGAAAATATAGGACATAAGGAACTCAATTCTATATCATTTTTATTTTTCTTTGGAATTATTACAGAGGAGACTCGTTATAGAAGTGAAATTCCTCAAAAAAATATTCTTAGAATTCTTAATTCAAAAGATAGTCGTGGTATCTTTGCTAAATCTATTTTTATTCTAGGATTAAATGAGGGTGAATTTCCCGTAATTCCTAAATTTGAATTATTTGATAATTTTGATAGAAATCAACTAAATATTTTATCTCACAAAATATTAGGACTTTCTTTATGGCGTACAGATACTGACTATTTCGATGAACAACAACTATCTTTTGCAACGGCATTGACAAGATCCACAGAAAAAATATTTTTCTCTCGAACTCCTGTTAATGAAAGAGGTAGTTATTTTAATATTTCTCATTTTTTACGCCGTATTTTAGAAAAAAATATACAGATCACTCATTTACCAAAAACTATCACCCCTATGATAAAAGGGCAAAATCCTATGATTTTTTCAAAAAAACATAGTGCTGAAGAATATTTTGAATTGACATCCTTATCTCTCTTCAAGACAAATAATAATTCCTCACATGATACAGTAGCATCTTTTGAATATACACAAAATATCGATAAGGCTAATAAAAATTTTGATATTCAAAAATTACCAGATAATCATTTATTAGCATATTTTGGATATATTCCTACAGTTACAAAAGTAACCCAAAAATATTCAGCCGATATCGTCTATGTTTCGCCTACTCGTTTAGAAAAACTAGGACGCTGTCGTTATCAAGGTCTTTGGCAAGATTTTTGGAAATTAAAAGCTCACAAATTACCTGTTTACAAACCAGAAGCTGCTGATTATGGAAATTTATACCATAATGTGCTAGAATTATACATCAAAAAAAACATAGATAATATAGATTCTTCTATTTTTGACGAGTCTCTATTACACAAATATCTAGATCAATGTATAGTAGATACACCTCAAGAAAATGTATTCAAAATTGATTATAATTATATTTATACTATTTTAAAAGAATATATTATTTCTATAGAACCTACGTTTAGAGATCAAGAAAAACCTGTTTATTTTGAGTTATCATCAGGATCTAATGAACTATCTTATCAAACAGTATCATTAAATAATAATAAATCTTTAAATGTTTTTAGTAGAATAGATAGAGTGAATTTCAATACACTAAATAATAATTATTCTATTATTGATTACAAAAAAAGTGATCTATCATCTTATAAATCATACCAAAAAACACCCTTCAATCTTTTTCAAGGATTTCTGTATAGTGAGCTATTAAGAAACAATAATAAAGGACCTATCAGTGCTATTTCTTATATATTTTTAGAAAAATCAACTGTTTTCCAAGAATTTCCTGGAGGATCTTCTAAAAAAGCTGTCTATGAATCTATCCATGATATGCAACATTTCAAATGTGTAGAAATAACAAGATTGCTTACTTTATTAGAGGAAGGAAACTTTTCTCCTTTTACTTCAGACTCAGATATTGGTATTGAATTGACAGATTTATTTATTGACAAATTTGGAGAAAAATTTCCAAGAGAAAATGATACGAAATGTTCTTATTGTGATGTACAAAAATTATGTCTTAGACAACAAAAAAAAATCAGAGCCTTTTAGCTCTAATTTTTTATTATAAACTTATTTAAAATTAAGATTTATTTGGAGATCAGTCCTAATTTTTCAGCAATCATATCAATATCATCTCTTAAAACAAGATCTGCTAAATTATCATATTTAGTAGGCATAGCATTAATAATAACTAATTTAGTATTATCCTTACAATATTCAGGCAAACCTGCTACAGGATAGACAGTTAATGAGGTTCCCATCACTAAAATAAGATCAGCACGCTGAACCTCTGTTAATGCTTTTTCCAAATCTTTAACATGCTCTCCAAAAAAAATCACATCAGGCTTCATCAAGCCATGACATTCTGTACAGATTACGCCTTCTCCACTAGCGATTTTTGTATCAGAAAGATCAGCTGTATTCAAACGATGGTGCATAGTATTGACACAAACATATTCTCTCACATGTCCATGTACTTCAATAATATTTTTATTACCTGTTTTAGTATGTAAACCATCAATATTTTGAGTAATAATACTTTTTAATTTGCCCATTTCTTCCAATTTTTTAAGCATTCTATGCCCTTTAGTTGGTTGAGCGTTTTTTATTTGAGGATATAATTTAGCAAAAAAACGACCAAAAATAGTAGGATCTTCTTTAAATACATTGATATCAAAGACTCTTTCTCCATCAATAGAAGGGTCAGCATAGATACCTTTAGGACTACGAAAATCTGAAATTCCTGCAGATGTAGATATTCCAGCACCAGTTAAAGCTACAATATTATTTGCCTTTAAGAGCATATCCATTAGTTTGTCATAATTTGTTAATTGCATAATTTCCTCTAATTGATAAATTTAAATATTGTTATTTTTTAATTCTAAGAAATTTTAATTTGCCCATACGAATAACACATTCTTTGTTTATTATATAATCTTCTTGAATTTTTTCTCCATCTACAGAAATAGCGTTTTGAGTAATAAGGCGACGAATTGCCCCTTTACTTTTTTCTAATCCAGCTTCTAATAGACAATCTACAATAGATATCTCAGTATTAATGATGAACTCGGGCATTTCATCTGGAATTCCACCTTTTTTGAAAAGATTTTCAAAATGTACTAAAGCTCTATCTGCATCTTCTTTAGAATGATATTGTGTAACAATATCTTGACCTAATTCAACTTTTAAATTTCTTGGATTTTCTCCACTAGTTAAACGAGTTTTAACAAGGTCAATATCTATATCTGTAAGTAATTCAAAATATTTCTGAATAAGTGTATCAGGTATACTCATAATTTTACCAAACATATTTTCAGGAGTTTCTGTAATACCAATATAGTTATTCAAAGATTTACTCATTTTTTGAACGCCATCAGTACCTTCAATAATAGGCATTGTCAAGATACATTGTGGATCTTGTCCTAACGAGTGTTGTAATGTTCGTCCAAATAAGAGATTGAATTTTTGATCAGTACCACCTGTTTCAAGATCTGATTCTAACGCTACAGAATCATAAGCTTGAGCTAAAGGATACATAAACTCAACTAAAGAAATTGGGCGTTGCTCATTAAAGCGTTTGGAAAAATCATCTCTTTCCAAAAGTTGAGCAACTGTTACACAAGAAGTTAATTTTAGAAGATCTCGAAAATTCAACTCATCTAACCATACCGAATTAAATTTTACTGTTGTTTTTTCAGCATCTAAAATTTTAAACAACTGTTTTTTATATGTTTCTGAATTTTTAAGAACCTCTTCACGCGTTAACGGTTTTCGAGTTTCACTTTTACCACTAGGATCTCCAATCATTGCTGTAAAATCACCAATAAGAAAAATTATTTCATGTCCAAGTTCTTGTAATTTTTTCAATTTTCTAAGAACAACAGCGTGACCCAAATGTAAATCTGGAGCAGAAGGATCTGCACCTAATTTTATTTTGAGAGGTATGTTTTTTTTTAATTTTTCTAGTAAAGCTGTTTCAGGAAGTAGGTCTACTACTCCTTTTTTAATTATTTTCATTTGTTCTTCAGGATTCATCATAAAAATTTCCTTATATAAATAATTATATCTAATAGTATAACAGAAATAATATTTTTTATCAATAAAAAAAGACCCTAGAGGTCTCTTTTTATTTATAGTAATATTATTATTATTTATTCATATCCTTCATCTCCGCCTTCTTCATATCCTTCATCTCCGCCTTCTTCATATCCTTCATCTCCGCCTTCTTCATATCCTTCATCTCCGCCTTCTTCATATCCTTCATCTCCGCCTTCTTCATATCCTTCATCTCCGCC
>JAGUQW010000008.1 GCA_030154445.1 Spirochaetota bacterium
AAGTGCTCAATTGAACTTAAATAGCTTACAATATTGGAACTATGTACCTAAATTTGTACTTGATGCAAATCCAAGAGTTATACAAAATTTGGCTGAAAATGGTGGTATTATCGATACTTGGATTGAAGGATCTGGAACTTCTGCAACTTTACCTACATATGATCCAGGAAATACTAAGGATTGGGTTTTTAATAGAAACGGTCGTTCAGTTCAAGTATTTACTGTTGTTGCTGGTATTACAAATGAGACAGCATCTTATAATATACAAATGATTGAAGATACTAGTGAATTCTCTGGTTTATTTCAATTAGTTGGATTTGGTGTAGATAATGGTAAATTTATGATTATAGATAATACTGTAGCACTAGACGCTAATAATGCCAAAGCTAAATATGCAATAGGAAATACTATTGCTGGAGCTAAAACAAGATTGAATACAGTACTACATCCAAATTTATTTAGAAAACGAATTCTTCTTGGTTCAATTAAATCTATTACAGCAGTAGCTGCTTATGGACAAATTGTATCTATTGATCAAGACGCTTATGTTCTAAGCCCTTCTGTAAATGTATTAAATAAAAGAGACCATACAGAGTGGACATTTGGTATTGCTGCTGATGCTATATCACCATTTGCTCTGGTAACTACTATTGTTAATGGAATACCAACAGCTATTAATTATAATTTAGCAATGAGAAATGATGATGATACCAAAGGATCGTTTTCAATACTAGATCCAGCTGGTACTGGTACTTATCATGGTAAATTTGGTGTTATTAATATAGTAGCAGCGGTAGGTGGTTCATTACCTTATATAATAATCAGAATCTTCGATACTGCTACTGCTGCTGAAAGTGCTTATAATGGAACAGTACCAAGTCCAACAGCAGATACTGTATATTATAAGAAAACTGAAATTGAAGAAAATTATAAAGTTATAGAAATTGCTGATCTTAAAAATGAATTAGTTACTTTAGATAAGGATAATATTTATTTAAATCATGAAGC
>JAGUQW010000009.1 GCA_030154445.1 Spirochaetota bacterium
GAAGAAGCTAGTTACGAAGAAGAGGTTGATGCTGATTATGGGGAAGAAGCTAGTTACGAAGAAGAGGTTGATGCTGATTATGGGGAAGAAGCTAGTTACGAAGAAGAGGTTGATGCTGATAATAATGCTCCTGAAGCAGGAGCAACAACTGTTATTAAGATGCCTCTCTATCAAGATTATCGTTTACCCATGGTTGTAGACCCAAAAAACCCTAAATTACCAGCCAATCATAAGATCTCCAAATTAAGAGGTACAGTTTGGAGAGGTAATGAAGTAGTAATTCGTACAAATAAAAATGGTGCTTTAGCTGAATATAGACCTTTTATTTTTTTTGATACTAAGGAAGATGCTATTGCTTATAAATATTTATCTATAGATCAACAAAAATTACCAGACTTTCCACGAATGAATAATTATATGGTTTTGAATCCTTTATTACAAACAAATAACTATATACCAATGATGGCAGTTAAAGCCGATCCTCTAAGGAATATTGCTTTGGATAAACGAATTGATTTTACTGTAAATCCTATTGTATTAAATAATCAAAGTTATGTAGCGGCATTAGAAAAAATAAGACTTCAAGAAGAAGAAAATAATAAATCTAAAGATATTATAACAGTAAATACGAATATTATGGAAAATATAATAGAATTTAAAGCTGAAACTCCAATAGAAGAATTTAGTGTTACTACGAATCGATCACTTTCAATACTTACTAATGTTATAAGTTCTGATGAAACTCAAAATATGCAACAAAAATATTCGCTAGAAAAGAGTGAATATTCTTTTTCTACAGATGAATATCCTTCACAAGATGTGGGAGATCAATTGGGATTTTTACAATTTTCTCCTTTATATATGATTGCACAAAATATTAATCAAGCTACTCTTGATCCAGATCAATATGTGATTAATGTAGGTGGAGATAATAGCGGTATTTTTGTTCATGAGACGGGAGATATTATTAATCCTTATAAAGTAATCTTTTTGGCATTAGATGATGCCATGAATCTTTATGAATATACGGTAGAAAACACTTTTGATGTGAGGGATTCTACTTCTGGAACAAGCCAGACAGCACGAGAATTATATCTTAGAATTTTAGATGAAAAAATTAGTATGAAACAATTTCAAAAAGTTCGTATGAATAGGGATTATCTTGACTAATTATTATAAATAAGTATACTTTATAAGCGAAGCGGGGGGATAATGATGTCAGATAAAAAACATATTATCTATGATGAGACTTATAATGTTATTGATAAGTTTGAAGAAATTATTCAAGGACAAATTTTCTACGCACGAAGCTTAATTGCTCAGAGATCATGGAATAAACTAGATACTTTTTTACACTCTATAGACTCTCATGAGGTTGCTAGTATTCTTGAATCCCTGCATGCTACTGATAAAATATTAGTTTTTCGTCTTTTATCTGAACACACAGCTACAGATGCATTTATGCATTTGGATGGAGATGAACAAGAAAAATTACTCTTTACCTTTACTGATGTTGAAGCAAGTTCTGTATTAGTATCAATGGATCCTGATGACAGAACAAGACTTTTAGGAGACCTACCTCCAACGGTAGTAACAGAGTTGCTAAAATTACTACCAATACAAGAAAGAAAAATAGCTAATACATTACTAAATTATCCTGAATATTCTGCAGGTCGTATTATGACTCCTGAGTTTGTTGCTTTGAATCCAGAATCATCAGCAATAGAAGCGCTAACACTTATAAAAACACAATCTGCTCAAAAAGAAACAATTTATACTTCTTATATTGTAGATATAGAAGGGGTGTTAATTGGTTCTGTAACTTTAGAAGAGTTGATTCTTGCGCCAGATAAAAAAAGATTAAAAGATTTTATGAAAGAATCTCCTGTAATTTCTTCGACACAAACAGATCAAGAGGAAATAGCTAATCTTATGAATTACTATGATTTAATGGTTCTCCCTATTACAGATAAACATCATCGATTGGTTGGTATCATTACCCATGATGATGTTATTGATATTATTCATAATGAAGCTACAGAAGATTTCCATCGTTTCACAGGTATTAATCCTAATGAAGTAAGCTATTTATCTGGATCTTTGTTTTCATTAATTGTTAATAGATCTGGTTGGGTGCTAGTATTACTATTGATAGCAGGTTTTTCACAGGATTTGATTCTTCATTATGGAGATCTTCTAAAAGATTACTGGATAGACCTTTCTTTATTTTTTACAGTATTAGTGGGAGTTGGTGGTAATATTGGGAGTCAATCATCAATTTTGGTGATCAGGGGAATTGCTACAGGAGAAATTGCTAATAATAACACACTACGATTAATAACAAGAGCGTCAATTTGTGGTTTGGTGATGGGAATCTTATTAGCAACAGTATTATTATTAAGAATCAGAGTTTTTCAAACAGGGGATTCTGTACAATGGATTGCTGCTATTGCTATGGTGTTCATTGTTTTTGTAGCTAATTTGTTAGGAGCGGTGCTGCCTCTTATTTTAAAACATTTGAAAATAGATCCAGCTATTGTTTCAGCACCATTGATTTCCACTTTGATGGATATAGGTGGTTTGATCGTATATTTAGAAATCGCAAAACATCTATTAAAATATTAAAATAAAAACATCAAAAACTCCTATCTACCAAGATGGGAGTTTTTTAATGATAAACAAAATCTCTTATTTTTATAGATGAGCTTAATAAATAATTTTTTTGATATATCTAAAGTTTGATATATTTGCAATAGATACAAAACTATATTAGAATTAATTATCTAGTATATTACATGATTAATTAAAGAGGGTTTATGTTATTTCATTGGTTATCAGAGGATATTAATCTTTTTCGTTACCTTACCTTTAGAAATATAGGAGCGGCACTTACTGCTTTTATATTTGTACTCTGGATAGGGCCTTTTGTTATAAACAAATTAAAAGAAATGAGATTTGGACAACAAATTCGAAATGAAGGTCCTTCTAGTCATTTAGTTAAAACGGGTACGCCTACAATGGGTGGTATTTTGATTTGGATTGTAGCAATTGTTTCAACACTATTATGGGCATCTTGGAATAGCTTTGTGTTGATTACCTGTCTATCTGTTATATTATTTGGAATAATTGGATTTATAGATGATTATGCAAAAATCAAACAAAAAAATACTAAAGGATTATCTACAAAAGGTAAATTTTTGCTACAATCAATCTTTGCATTTATTATTTTGATATTGATTTATTTCATCCCCCAATATCATCAAAAGTCAGAAAAAATCAGGCTTGAGATTGTTGACAGATATTCTGAATTAGTAGCGTCTACGAATGTAGTTTTGACCCAAGATTGGGAATGGGCAGTAAGTTATCCCTCAAGTATTGAAAAAGGTTATTATACACTTATAGGTCGTCAATACAATCCTGAAACAGGTAAAAATAGGAATGAAAAATATTTTGAGATACCATCTCTTATAAATAGTAAAATAGATAAACAAATATTTTCATCTCGTATAGTACAAGATGATGGTTTCAAAGTCATTTCTGATATTATTAAAAATTCTACAGATAAAGAAAATATAGTGTATAAAGAATCTCACAAATCTGTTACTAATATTTATAAAGCTAGATTGTTTAGTGCTTTTTTTGTACCTATGTATACAGAGGTTGTTTGGTATTGGCCTTTGGGAGTAGTTTTTTTATTTTTTATTTTTATTATTGTTGGTGTTTCTAATGCAACTAATTTGTCTGATGGATTAGATGGATTAGCAACAGGAATGGGAATTTCATTTTATATGCCTTTTGGTGTGTTTGCTTATTTAATGGGTAATGCTGTATTATCTAGTTATTTATTTTATCCTTATATTGAAGGGGCGGGTGAATTGACAATTTTTATTGCAGCAAGTATAGGTGCTTTTGCAGGTTTCTTGTGGTATAATGTTCATCCTGCTGAAATATTTATGGGTGATACTGGATCACTTCCTATGGGAGCCGCTATTGCTACGGTAGCTATTATGCTCAAACAAGAAATGTTATTAGTTGTTGCTGGTTTTATGTTTGTATTAGAAACAGTCTCTGTAATTTTACAAGTTTTTTGTTTCAAAAAATTTAAAAAACGAATTTTTAAGATGGCACCAATTCATCATCATTTTGAGTTAATTGGATGGAAAGAAAATCAAGTTGTTGTTCGTTTTTGGATTATGGGAACATTTTGTGCTATGTTAGCATTAGCTACTATAAAGATCCGTTAAAGAGATAGAGGCGTTTATGACTATTATTGTTAGAAAAGTTTTGTCTGCTAGTGTCATTGTATCTGGTAAAGAAGTTGCATCAATCAAAAAAGGATTACTGTTGTATGTAGGGATTTCTGTAGATGATACAACAAAAGAATGTGAATATTATGCTAAAAAAATTGCTCATTTGAGAATATTTGAAAGTGAGGGTAAAGATATTTCTGTACAGGATGTAGCAGGAGAAATATTGTCTGTGAGTCAATTTACCCTAGCTGCAGAAACTAAAAAAGGAAATAGACCTACTTATTCTAATGCAATGTCCTCACAAGAGGCAAAGCCATTATTTGATTATTTTAATAAATGTCTTCATACAGAATCAAATTTAATAATTCAAACAGGCATTTTTGGTGCTGATATGACAATACCAGCAGTGGATGATGGTCCTTTTACTATTATATTATAAAAAAATTAGATAAAAAAACACCTCTGTAACAGAGGTGTTTTTTTTATAGATATTATTTCTTTTTGGTAAGTAATTTGTTGAAACATAGAATATTCCAAGTAAGAATAGATATCCATGCAAAAATCATAAAGAATATACCACCTTTATTAAAGGTATAAGTAGGATTTTCTTGAGCAAAAGCCATAAGCGGTGTTAGTACTATAAAAAGTATTAGTAACAATTTAGTCATGAATTGAATCCTCCAATACGATTTTTAATTTTTCATTATGATTATTTTTTTTCCAAGCATAAGCAATGAGAAGATTAAATCCTATAGCTATTGCTACGAGAATAATACGAGTTGTAATAATTCCTGGACGAACCGCAGGATCATAATAAGTCATCATAAAACGAGCAGGACCTTCGGTTACAATCCAAGCTCCTAAAATAAGCACGAGTACGGTAGGAGTGATATATTTTAGTACAAAACAATAAATAGGTGTTATTTTGATCGTAGCACCTTTATGTAATTCAAGCCAACCTTTTTTACTATCGATATGAGTTGCGAATAGGACAGCTTCTATAGTACCAAATAGTAGTAAGAAGAAGTTACCACCCCAAAAATCAATTTCATCTAAAGTGTTAAGACTTGCATCAAGAGCAACATATGCTCCCATTCCAATAGCCATGATACCTATGATAGAAAGAGTTGTTTTGTTATTCCATTTTAGTTCTTCATTACAGAAAGATACTAGTGGTTGATACATAGATAGTGTTGAAGTGATACCTGCAAAGAATAATAGAAAGAACCAAATTACAGAGAGCAATCCTGCTAATGGTAATTGTGCTAATATTGCGGGCATAGTAATAAATCCCAAGCCAAAAGTACCACCTTGTGATACACTTGTTAACGCCCCAGTTCCTAATATTGCTGCAGTAGCAGGAATAATGATCATCCCACCGAGGATAACTTCAGCAAATTCATTAGTAGCATTGGCAGTCAGAGATGACAAAACAATATCTTCATCTCTTTTTACATAAGAGGCATAGTTGATAATAGCACCCATACCTATGCTTAAAGTGAAGAAAATTTGACCAGCAGCAGCAAGCCATGTTTTTGGTTGGATAAGAGCATTAAAATCAGGATTCCACATAAATGCTAATCCTTGTTCCATCCCAGGAAGGGTGAGAACACGAATCAATAATATCACTCCTAAAAACAAAAGAATAGGCATAAGAATTTTAGCTATTTTTTCAATACCACCAGAAACACCTTTGGCTAGAATACTAATATTTAAAGCGAGTGTGATTACAAAAAAGATAGCAGCAGCGGGTATGTTAAATATTTTGAATTCAAAAGAAAGGTATTTGCCAAAAAAATCTCCTGATTGACCATTAGCAGCCATTTCAGGAAGTAGACCAGTGAGAGAATAATATACATAACCTAACATGACAGATTCAAGATATAAATAATAAAAAGAAATAAACATCACAGCAAGCATACTTACAGAACCAAGATATTTTGCCCAAGGTTTACGGAACATAATATTAAAAGCACCTGGAGAACTACCATGCCCATGAGCTCCTGCATATCTACCTATATTCCATTCTAACCAAGAAATAGGGATACCAATAACAAGAAGTGCTATAAAATAAGGAATAAGGAAAGCTCCCCCTCCATTTTGAACAAGTTGACCTGGAAAACGTAAAAAATTCCCGAGTCCTACAGCCGAACCAGCTACAGCCAGTATGACGCCTATTGATGAAGCCCAAGAAGCTCTTTTTTGAGACATTATATCCTCCATAATTAAAATTAGTATGAGATAGTATATCATACTACAGAATTTTTGTCAAATTTTCAATCAAAATTTATTGCAAGTCCTTAAAATAAGTCTTTTTTTTTACTTTTGTTTGATTTTCAATCATTAAAAAGTATATTAGTAAGAAATTTTATTTTTCTATTAAGTAAAATAAAATCATACCGACAATTAAATAACGAGTGTATAGTGTATGTATTGAATACTACTTAATGAACATCGATAAAAGAGGTTGGTATGTCAAGAATAAAATTTTTAGATGTGTTAGAAGAAACAAAAACAAAACCAATATATAATCATAAAACAACAGAAGAATATTCTATTCCTAAAAAAGAAGAGATTCACTCTTCATATAGAGAAAGACCTGTGAGAAATTCAAGAACAATAGAAAATGAAAAATCATCATCACCTTCTTTAGCAAGCTTAAGAGAAAAAACTATTTTAAGAGATAGTGCAGCATCTCTTGATTCTAGATATATGAGTCGTCGTTCTGTTACTGAAAATGCTAATCCTCAAAAATATACTCAGCAGGCCTCTTCAAATACTAATACTGGTATTGAGGATAATAGAGTTTTGTGGACAGGTGCTTTGTTTGTTTTATTTGGTGGTATGTTATTTTTGTCTGGATATTGGGTAGGAAAAACTATCACAGGTAATGTTAGAGCTGAAAAAGAAGTATTAATTGCTCAATCATCAATGAATAATATGAAAATGAATTCATCAGATTCTTCTTTATCATTGATATCACAGCCGATGGCTTCTACGCTAGACACGATACCTCTTCCTCAAAAACCTATGAAAGTTGTAGAGCCTGCAATAGCTCCTGTCCCAAAAAATGTTCCAAAACCGACTATAAAATCTAAAGAATATGTAATCCAAGTATCTGCTCATTCAACTATAGAATCAGCTAGATTGGTAGAAGATCAATTAAGAGTAGCTGGATTTTCAGCATATACCTCAGAAAGTACTATTGGTGATGCGGTATTTTTTAGAGTTCGTTTGCGAGGATTTACTTCAAAAAATGAAGCTCAAAGTACTTTGTCAAAAATTAAAAGTGCAAATCTTGGTAAAGATGGTTTTGTTCTTACATTAGAATAAGCTATTATTTGTATAAATCAAAAAAGATATAACTGTATAGTTATATCTTTTTTTATGTAATATGATTATCTGTTGTAGAATAATATAACATAGCTATATTAATTTCGTTACTTGTGAATCCTAATTCTAATAATTCATCTTTACTTTTTTTGTGTTTTATATATTGAATTAATTGTTGTTCTTTTTCTAAATTAGCTCTAGAATTTTTCCTGTGTTTTTTAATTTTTTCTATAGGTATACCTTCAAACAAAAGATTAGTAGTAGAATTGTTAGAAATTTCATCAGGGGTGAAGGACTCTAAAGAAATAGAATCTATTGTTGGATCTACACTTATTTCTTGATTATCATTAGTGCTGTTTGTAGATCCTTTGTCTATTGGTATAGAAACATTTTGTTGTATATTATCTAACACAATATGCTCTATAGTCATATCATCAGTAATAGTATGATCAATAGATAGGATTTTTTTATGTGTATCTACAGGATTTGATGAGAGTGTCTGTAAAGAATGAACTTTATCCATTTGTAATGGTTTGAGATATTTTATTTTATTGGCTTCTTCAAATCTTTCTTTTAGAAGATGATCAATTTTTTGAGACAATCTAATTTTATGATTTAAGTCTTCAATTCGTGAATCCAATAATTCTACATTTCTTGTAGTGATACGATTGAATTCAGTAATTAAACTTTCTGTGTAGGAACGAAATTCTTGTAATTCACTATCAAAAGATTTTTTAATTATATTTTGTGTTAAAAAATAAAAGTTTATGGTAGATAAAATAAGACACAGAACCACTAACCATTCCATAAATTCTCTCCAATTGTTCATCATCTTTTATTTTATTATAAAAGAATAAAAAAAGCAAATTCTCTTTATTTGTCTAATTTATTATAAATATAGTATAATACAGATACATCATATTTATGATTTAGGAGATTTTGTAAATGTTTCAACATATATTAAGACAAGTTATATTAGTGAATATTCTAATTGTATTATTAACAGCTCCTATTTATACACAAACTAATAGTGAAGTATCAGAACAAGAAGAAATATTACAGCAAAGTGAAGTATCAGAACAAAAAAAAGTATCTTTGAAGTTCAAAGGTACTAGTAGCCAAAAAGCGATAGCAATTATAATTTCGAATCAAACTCCTATTACTGTAGAAATAAGAGAGATAATGTCAGATTTTGTTAAAAATGATCTCAAAGTTGCTCTAGTTCCTAAAGACTATACTTATGATTTGAACACACTAACTATATATAATAGTCCTTTTGCAAAAGAAGTTGCTTTTGTAATAAAAATAAATACCTATAATGAATCATTAAAGGAGCAAGTATTAAATCTAAATGTAGAGATCTTGAGATTATCTGATGGTGAGATCATCTCTCAAGACATAGCTGGACCAAGATCTAATATTCGACTAATTACTGTTCAAATAAGGAATATGCTTGCGAAATTAATGACTCAAATAAACTATTCAGATCCAATTATTTCTATAGTATACGATGATTTATTTGCTTTTCCGTATAAAAATTTTGATAATTTACGGCGTGGTGATGAAATTATTATTCGTTATGCTAGTGCTAGAAAAGGATTGAGTGAATCGATAGGTATTGTTCATAAAATGTCTAATGATATGGTACTAGTCAAAGATATCAATAAAAGAGTTGAGGTTGGCGATAAAATTATTAGAGGTACACCTCATAGAAATCGTTTTTATTTTAATATTGGTCTCATCGTTCCAATACTTGGTGAAAGTGTTTTGTCAGCCAAAAGTGATAATAAGATTTGGGAGTCTTCTCGTTATTGGCCCGCAGGATTTAAAATTGAAGGAGAATATGAGAGATTTTTACCTTATCGACTGGTATCTACCACAGCATTTGGAATAAATATGGATAGAACTGTTGGCACTTATTTGATGACAGGTATTGGTTATAGATTGTTCAAGAATTCATGGGAGTTTGTCCCCTATATTCGTCTAGGTGTTCTTTATAATACGATAGGATTGAATAATATAGAAGGTGATGCTGGTAATTTGCAAGGATTTTCTTTGAGATTTGGAGCTAATATAGGAATAAACATAGTAAAAAGAATAGATTCTGGGATGTTCGTGGGCTTGGATATAGGATTGCAATATTTTCCTTTTGAATCCGTATCTGTACTTGTTGACTCTAAGAAGATTACACCAGAATGGAAAAACAAAAATGGATATTCGAAAGATTTCTCAATGACAGAATTATATCCCTATCTTAGTTTAAAAATAGGATGGATATTTTAATTTAAGTATATTTATATAATAACCGATAAAATAAGTACAAGTATAACATTGTAAACACAAATTTTTCGGAGTAAATTTGCATGAAAATAACTTTTTGGGGTGTCAGAGGCACATTACCAACTCCTGATTTGGATAAAATGAAAACAGGTGGGAATACAACTTGTGTTGAAGTTCGAATTAATAACAATATAATAATTTTTGATGCTGGAACAGGTATAGTGAATTTGGGAAGATCCTTACTCAAGGAATTTGAAGGAAAACAACTACCTACTATTTATATTTTTTTAACACATACGCATTGGGATCATTTGGATGGATTTCCTTTTTTCAGTGTACTGTTTTGTAAAGATGTGCAGGTAAAAATTTATGGTCCAATGGGTAAAAATAGACGATTAGAAGAATTGATTTGTACACAAATGGATGATGATTTTTGCCCTATTAGTTATACAAAATTACCAGCATTTATTGATTATTTTGAAATAGGTGAAGAAGAGATACAATTACCGAATGATATAAAAATTATTTCTAAAAAACATATTCATCCTGGGGGAGCGTATAGCTATCGTTTGGAACATAATAATAAAGTTTTTGTTTTTAATACAGATATAGAACATTATAACACTCGATTAGATCAAAGAGTTGTCGAAATATCTCAAGATGCAGATCTTATGGTTCATGATGCTCAGTATACAGAAGATCAAATTGAAGATCATATAGGATGGGGACATTCTACTTGGCAGCAAGCTGTTGAAGTTGCAAATCTTGCTAATGTTAAAATGCTTGGTTTAACACATCATGATTTGGAAAGAACTGATAAAGAAATAAATGTTTTAGAAAAAAAAGTAAAGAAAGTTTTTGAAAATTCTTTTTTCTGTAGAGAAAAAATGAGTATAGAATTATAACAATACTATTAAATTTTAAAAGCTTTGTGAAAATTATTTTTGACAATTAAAGATAGTTCTTCTATAGGAATATTTCTTAAATTAGCAAAGAATTGATAAGTGTGTTGCACATGATTTGGAATATTAGATTTATGCCTTACAGGAACAGGGCTTAAGTAAGGGCTATCTGTTTCAAATAGAATTCTATCCAAAGGAATCATTTGAGCCACTTCTTGAAGTTCTACAGATTTTTTATAAGTAAGAAGACCTGAAAAAGAAATATAATCACCACGATCAAGAACTAATTCAGCTTCTTTAATACCATAACTAAAACAATGAATAATAGCTGGAGTTTTGTACTTCATTAGGGAATGATAAGATTCTTTAAAACTCATGCGAGAGTGGATAATAACAGGAAGTTGTAATTCTTCTGCAAGAGCTAATTGCTTTTCAAAAAGAGATTCTTGAGCTATAGGAGTTCCATAACTATCATCTTTGAAGTCAATTCCTATTTCACCAAGAGCAACATGCTTATAATTAATGAGAACTTTTTTTAATTTTTCTATTTCTTGATCCTCATTAAAATTGAGTATATTTGCACGATTAGGATAAATACCAGTTGCAAAATATATATTATTATGTGAAGAAAGTTTAGGATAGTTTTGTAAAAATTCATCTGCATCTAAAGAAATATGAACAATAAGCTCTAAGTTGCTATCAAATAAAAAATTAAAATCAATTATTTGTTGATCTGTAGATAAATTTTGTAAAACATAATCAAGATGTGCGTGAGTATCTATAAACATAATAAATCCTTATCATATAATTTGTTTATTATATATAGGATTATTACAAATAATCAATTTTTGTATACCTTGTTAAATCATTGACAATATATACAAAAAAAAGTATAATGCGTTATAATTAAAATAATTTTTAATACATTATAAATTAGAATTAATATGGAATTTAATGGAACATTATTATGGGGAAAGTATGAGTATTATTAAAAAAGAATCACTCAAAATTGATACTATTATACCAAAACAAGATCTTCGTTTCTTTGATCAAGAAAAATTAAATAAAAGTTTTTTATTAAGATTAAAAAAGCTTTGGATAGAGCTCAAGACTAAAATTCATAATTTTGGAGTACAGCGTTTGTCAATAATGTGTACCCCTCATATTGGTATTAGAGGTTTTACAATTCACCTCTCTAACTATTTATTATTGTTTATTGGCATTGTTTGCTCTATTACTCTTCTTTCTGTAACTTATATTTTGGCTCAAGGGCATCAAAGTGCAAGAACTCAAATTCGTTTGGTAGTAGAAAATGATGCTTTGGAAGAAAAAATATTTTTAGTATCCGAAACAGTTGAGTCACTTTCAGAGTATTTTTCAAAATTTCGTTTAGAAGTGGGTTCTATTATCACTCCTGTATCTGAATCCTCTCTTATTACAACACTTAACGATCCTATGATTTCTATAGAATCTAATGCATCAACTCCTAAAGAAATAGTACAACTACAAAAATTAGAAAAAGAATTAGATGTCACAAAAGAGAAAATATTTCATGTTGGTAACTTTATGCAAGAAAATAAAAGAGTGTTAAGAGAAATGCCTTCTATTTATCCACTTGCAACGAGAGCTCGAATCACTTCTCGTTTTGGACTTCGCAGGAATCCTTTTGATCAGCGTGGTATAGAAGGACATGAAGGTTTGGATCTTGCAACATTACCTGGAACACCTGTATATGCTGGAGCTGATGGTATTATTATTAAATCTGGTGTTCAAGGTGGATATGGTAATTTTATTGAAATTCAACATAAATATCAATTTAGAACAAGATATGGACATTTACAAGGTTTTGCAGCACAAACTTATGCTGGAGCTCGCGTTAAACAAGGCCAAGTTATTGGTTATGTAGGAGCAACAGGACGCGTAACAGGATACCATTTGCATTATGAAGTGCTTATTGGTAATAATCGTGTAGACCCAGAACCATTTGCAATGATGTTAAGGTAATATAATAGGATAGTATTTAAATATATACTATCCTATTTTGGATTCGAATGATCAATAATATTGGGAAAATTGAGGGAGTAACAAATGAGTTGTGTTTCTATAGGAATTAAAGATAATGATTTGTATGTTGTTATTGAAGGGAAAGGAACAGCTGAATATTGTTCAGAATTGAATGGCTATATTCAAAATTATTTTTCTTCAATGGATATAGATCATATTTATTTCGATACAAAAAATGCGATTTATTTAGATAGTTCTTTTATTGGTATTATTTTATCTGTGAAGAAAAAATTATCTTCAAAAGAAAAAAGTGTATGTTTACTTAATCCCAGTGATAAAATAGTAGATGTTTTTCAACTTATGGGTTTAGAGTCCTTTGTTCCATCTATATATGATCAAAAAATATTATGTGAAAAATGTTCTGTTGAAATTCATAAAAAATTAGAAAATACAATTTCTGATATCAAGTTATTATTAGATTCTCATAAAACATTGATGTCTACAAGTAGTGAAAATCACAAACGATTTGCTTTAGTTGAAAAAGTTTTTCAAAAAGAACTAGATCAAAAACAATATCATAATTAGAGTTTTATATGTTAAATATCTCTCCTCAAGCAATTATCTCTTCTGAGGTAACTATAGGAAAAAATGTAAGTATTTCTCCTTTTTGTATTATTGAAGGTGATGTCACTATAGGTGATAATACTGTAATATATCCTTATGTTCATATCAAAGGCCCCGTTATCATAGGTCAAAACAATCAAATTTTTAATAATGTAACTATAGGATTGGCTCCTCAAGATCTTAGTGGTCAAAAATCACCTCATGGCATTATTATAGGTAATAATAATATTTTGAGAGAAAATGTCACTGTTCATGCACCTGTATTTTATGAAGATGTTTCTATTTCTATAAATACAGTAATAGGAAATAATTGTTTTTTAATGGTTAATTCTCATGTGTCTCATAATACAGTGCTGAAGAATGGAGTTATTTTTGCTAATGGAGTTTTGGGTGCAGGATGTTGTACTTTTGATAATAATGTTTTTATTTCAGGTGGTGTGTTAGTTCACCAATATGTACATATTGGTGAATATGTAATGATCTCTGGTGGTTCAAGGATAGGAAGAGATATTCCTCCTTTTATGATGGTATCAAGCTTTTATGGATTAATTAGCGGGATTAATTCTGTAGGTTTGCGTAGAGCTAATTTTTCTATTGAAGATAGAAAAATAATAAAAGATATTTTTCGTATTTTCAAAGAAACTAATTCCCTTACTCCAGCTCGAGAAGCTATTTATAACAAATACAATACTATAGATAGCAAAGTTATTCAAACGACTTTAGATTTTCTCAAATCATGTAAGCGTGGAATTTCAGAATTTGGTGAAGGCCAAGATGCAAAAAATACTATATTTTAATATGTTATTATTTATAATAAAACCCCTAATAGACCAATCTATTAGGGGTTTTTAATTTTATTATTTATGCCATTTCTGATACAAAGCCATATTAGAATTGGTAGAAGTAATTAATGTATTAAAATCATCTTTAAAATAATAAAATATAGGAGTTCCTATGACTGGGGGATTAAAACCTACATTATCATTATATTCGTATAATATAATGGCATACTTTGGTTGATAGTAACCTACTTTATAAAAGAAAGTCTTTCTACTTATTCCATTGACAGGATGATCTATAGAAATATTATAAATACCATCTGTTGAAAAAGTACTTGTAGAATTAATAACAGCCTCTCCAGCCGGTGTGTTAATCGTTTCTGTATTGATCCAGGGTGATATTGTCAAATTTTCTTCATAACCATTAGGTATTGTCTGACATGATAGTATAATAAAGAAATTAAGTAGTAGGCTTATTTTTTTTATCAATGTATATTTTAGGTTGACGCAATTCTTTTTGTTTTTTAGGGTCTTTTTCATCATAAATTTTGATCTCTATTTCTATATTTTTTGTATTAATACCTTTACTAATAAGATATTGCTTGATAGCATTTCCTCTTATAATTCCTAGTTTGTATGCTTCGGTTTTGCTTGATTGTGCTTCTTGATAATAAGCTTGTGCAAGAATTTTGATATTATCTTGCGGATTCATTTTATAATAAGACCATAATTCATCCAAGTAAGCGAATAATTGATCTGAAATGATCCCGAATTCTGGTTCAAAATAAGCAATATTTTCTGTTATAATAAGATTTTCATCTTTAAGATCAGTTAATATGTCAATTTGTATCTCATGAAATTTTTTATTTATATTATTACCTAAAGTGTCTTGAATAAATATTTCGAAATCCAAGGTTTCAGCACTTTTCACCTTAGTATCTGGATACCAAAAGAATCTATTTGTATTAGTAGTACCTTTAAAGGTGTGAATAACCTTATCTTTGTATTTGATACTAATAATCCAGTTAGATATATTATGAATATCTTTGGCAGAAAAGTCAATTTTCAAAACATCGTCAATCCCATCACTATTAGGACTGAATCGTTTAGGCGAAAATTGAATATCAAATAATGGTGGTGTATTGTCAAGAGTTACAATTAGGGGTAGTGAATCGATTTGTTTGTCTGTATAATGTTGTTCTAATACAATAAGATACTGTCCATCAGAGGCTGTTTTTTGATCGTTATTTTTCCCATTCCATGTTAACAAAGAGGGTAAATTATTTATATCTTGTTCTTGTGAATATATTTTCTTTCCAGTCTCATCATAAACGACAAGATAAGATCTTTTTAATCCTAATATTGCTGTGTAATCGATATTAATGGAGATAATATCAAACTGCCCATCATTATTAGGAGAAAAATTGACTTTCTTACTTGTTATTTTAGGTTTTCGAGCTTGTGTTTCTATGGTGATATTACTAATTATTTGTTCATTAAAGTTTCCAGCTTTATCATAAGAAGTAACGATATAAGAAAATGTTCCTGAAGCTATGTTAATTCTTTTTGGATTTTGTAATTGCCATGAATTGTTAGTTGGTGCTTCCCCTTCTTTCCAATACCAATCATCTATTTTTTTATTATCAGTGTTATCAATAAGTTTTGCTGACCAAGGATCTATTGAAGATAATTGTTGATCAACAGTAAAAGCCATAGTAGGATCATCACCTAAATACAAAAATCTATTTTTCTTAGTAATTGATAGTTTGGCAGTTGGTTTTGTAAGATCAATAATAATAGTATTAGTAGTAGATGTTAGTAATTGATTTTCATTATATCGTGCATACATTATAGCACTATAAGATCCTTCTGGTACAATTTTGTTATTATTATCTAATCCATCCCAGATAATTTTTGTTGGAATATTGTTAGAAGTAGTAGTTGAGAAATAATTATAAAAAAAGCGTTCGGCTGTAAATTTGTTATCTACTTTTTGTTGTTGATCTTCGAAAGTTCGAATAACTTGTCCCTTGGTATTTATTATATCGATACGCCAGGCATCGATAGGAAATATACCTACGATACTTGGTAAAAGATAAACAAGATCTTGAATAAGATCCTTATTAGGTGAAAAATAATTAGTAGAGTTTTCATTATAAAGAACACTTAGTATAGCTGACATATTGGTAGATTTTTTAGTACCTATCCCAAGCTCGAATCCTATAGTATGTAAATATTCTATTTTATCAAAAAATTCACTACCACCAAAAACATAGGCTAATTTAAAAGAAAAGTGATCCCATTCATATCCTAAAGCTGTACCAAAAGTGTAAGGTAATAATTGATTTGTTCCAAATCCTAGTCCATGATTTCCTAAAATTGCTCCTACAGATAGATCCCAAACATTCCAAAATGTTAATGTTGTTCCTATAGATAGCCAAGTTTGTAAATGTATGTCTGGGCTTGAAAGAGGTACAAATCCAATACTATAGTCTAATACAAATTTCCATTGTGCATTTTTGTATTTCATGAAAGTTGCTTCCATACCGAATTGAAGTAACATTTCAGGAATTGGATTAAAACATGTTTTTGCAGTAGGAAAAAAAATTGTTTTAAATGTTCCCCCTATAGAAAAATCAATAAATCCCCATCCCTTTGAGATAGGAATAAAATCTTTCGGAAGCCATAGAAGTCCTAATGTAAATCCACCTCCGATATTATTTTTTAAAGCAGTAGGATGAATAGTTAATATTCCTTCTATACCGAAAGCAAGATCGGAACGAATTTTTTTACCATAGCCTATATGAGTCATCGAAGTTTCATCAAAGGATAAATATTGTGATCCTACATATAAAGTACCACCAGGTTTGATAGGTGAAGAAATACCAAAAGTTCCACCCCAATCATCTCCTATGATATTTCCTGAAGAAAAAAATCTAATATTTTCTGTAGTAGCACTTGAAGCTGGATTGAGTAAGGAATAAAACCCTGAGTTTTTTGAACCAACACCAGCATACCCCTGAGCTGCTATTCCACTATTAAAACCTGAATACCAAAGTTGAGATCCTGGATCTAAAGCATTCAGTATATTCAAATTATTTGTAAGAGTTATAATAAATAATAATACAATTTTTTTGTGCATAATATTAATATTTCCTTTTGTCATTGTCATACAATTATTTTTATAGTTGTATCTATTGGTAGTTCGGAATTAGTTATTAAATCTTAATAATATATATATAATTGTACTATATATTGACAAAGTTTAATAATTGTATCATAATTATATATATATTATAAAGGTTCAGGTACTATGACTGTTGCAGAATATTATATTTTTGGGATAAAAATCACAGATATTTCCAGAGATGAGTGGAGAAATTATCTTTATGATAGATTGCATCATGGGAAATATGCAAGAATTATCATTCTAACAGAAAAAAAACTGTTTCAAGCCTTGTTTAATAGAGAATTAAAAGAAACTATTAATCAAGCTGATATAGTTTTATGTGCTTCTAGTTTAATATCGTGGTTGTCGTATCATATGTATACACGCATATTGAAACCTTCTTTAGCAGTTACTTATATTTTGGATGCTTTATCAATTGCTTCTGAATGTCAATCTACAGTTAGTTTTTTTGGAAGTAGTAAAAAAACATTATTTGTTACTGTAAAAAAAATAACAAAGTCTTTTTCTGGAGTGAAAATTGTAAGTCATTATCCTGAGCACATACCTCTCAAAGAACAAGGTAAAGTTTTTGTAGCCTTAAGAAAAAGTGCAGCCAAACTCGCCTTGTTTAACCTGAGAAATGAAAAACAAGAAGAATTATGGATCAATAAAAATTATGAAATTTTTAAACAAGGTGTTACGATAGGTACTGATGATAGTTTTGAAATTATTGCTGGATTCAAATCTGTACCTTCATTAGAAATGCAAGAAAAAGGATATTTGGGACTTTATGAATTTATGAAAAATCCTTTCAATATTGCTAAATTTTTTAGATGTATTGTATTGTTTTATTTTTTTCTATATTTTAAAATTTTAAAAAAAAAAGAACCTAGTTAGGTTCTTTTTTTTTGTCATCTATCGTTTAGAGAATTTTTTTCTAATAATGTCATTTCTGCTGCTGATAATCTACAATAATTAGGCTCTATAGATTTTAGCTGATCTGTAGATTTTTTAGAAAAACAGGATTCGTCTAATTGTTTGATATAAAATTTGTCAAAACATTGAATAGCTATTATTGTATCAGCATGAATTTCTATAATATTGTTGACCATGGTATTGATTAAAAATTCTTGTACTAATGGAGCTCCAGAACCTATAAGTACAATTTTTTTGAAGTTGTGTTTTGTCTGAATATCTATGATCTCTTGTGCTAATATTTCTGGAAAAATATCACAATCTTCTAACAAAATTGAAGAAGATGAAGTAATATTTGTAAAAACACGCTTCATTTTGCTATCAATACAAGGTACATATAAAATATCTGGTTTTTGTTTTATCGTGGATCTTCTTAGTAATTCTAAAGATGATAAACTTATAATAGCTGTATCATAAAGCCAAGCCCAAGTTCTGAAAACAGAAAATCCTAATCTCAAGCCCATAAAAGAACCAGGGCCTTTACCTATGATAAAAGCATCTACATCTTGAATAGATAGTTTTGCTTGTTGCAACAAAGCATCTACAGCAGGAATTAAAGTAGATTCCAAGTGTTGAATAATCGGTGGGAAATCATATTCTTGAGTGGGAGTAATCAATCGTAAGATTAAATGATTGATAGAAGAACTATCTAAAGCTAATATAATTTTAAAATTATTCATAATAAAAAACTATACTTTTCTATAGAAACTCAATGCTGTATCTCCATAAGCTTTGGTTTCCAGATAACCTTCTAATGTATTTAACTCTTCTATATGCGTTTTTTTACCATGTTCTAAGATAAAAAGACCATTCTTACTAAGAAGAGCAAAAGCATCTCTATGAAGATTTTTTAAAAAATGAGTAATATCAGGATAAAAAGGATCTGCAAAAACAATATCAAAACTTTCTTCTTTGAAGAGGGTAGATATTTTGTTGACAGTAGTTCGGAATGTTTGATAGTTACTTTTATCTACTAAAGCATAAAGATTTTCTCTTAATGCTTTGTATGTTCGAGAGTCATATTCTACAAAACTAACAAAATCTGCCCCTTCTGAAAGAGCTGTTATACCAACAGATCCTGATCCTGCAAACAAATCCAAAAAGCGAGCACCGAGAATTTCTGTGCGAAGTACATTAAATAGGGCTTGTCTGACTTTGTCTGATGTTGGTTTTAATTTTCCATCTGGAGAAAGAATGTTTTTTCCTCTCCATTTTCCTGAGCTTATTCGCATGATGATACCAATGTTCCTATAGATTTTTTATTAATAATAGATACTAGATTGTCGCCTGAAAGATTAACAACACGAATAGGCAAATTATTTTCCATGGCTAAAGAAGTTGCTGTAAAATCCATAACATTGAGTTTTTTAGCGAGAACTTCTTGATAAGAAATAAAATCATACTTTTTGGCATCTGGAAATTGGTGAGGATCTTTGTCATAAACCCCATCGACTTTAGTGACTTTAATCATGAGATCAGCGTTTATTTCTAAGGCTTTTAATACACCTGCTGTATCTGTAGAAAAATAAGGAGCACCAGTACCACCCGCAAAGATTACTACTTTTTTTTGAGTAAAATAAGTATCTAAAAGCTGAGGAGAGGATTGTTGAAACATACCATCAATACTAAAAGCACCCAAGACGATACAATCAAGTTGAAATTCTTGTTGAAGAATATCTTGTAATACTATTGCATTAATAGCAGTTCCTAACATTCCAGCAGAGTCAGCTTTGGTACGCGTAAGATATTGTGCCGATGTTCCTCTCATAATATTACCAGCACCGATAACAATACCTAATTGAACACCTGTATCATGAGCTTGTTTGAGATATTTGGCAAGAGTTAGCAAAGAGTCTTGATCTAGTCCATATCCTCCAGTACCACCCAACATTTCACCACTTGCTTTAATGAGAATTCGTTTTAACATATGTTCCTCGAATATTATTCATACTAATTTATAGTGAGCTTAGTATAATATATTTCATGAATTTAGTCAACGCTATATATAAAACACTGTTGTTAAAAATAAATAATATTATATATGCATATACTTTATTGACAATATTATAGATACAAGATATAATAAACAAAAAGAAGAGGAATTGATGAAAATAATTGTGTTATTTTGTTTAATGATTTTACCAATGAGTTCTTATAGTCAATTTGTGATAGATAAAGACATCTCTGTTGAATCTAAAATACTTATTGAACAGGCTCAGAATAAGAAGAGTTCTTCTAAAAAAACAGAGCGAGTTTCTGAAGGTTTTAATTTTGCTATTACTTCTAGTTTTACCAGTGGATTTGTTTTTAGACCTTTATTTTATTATGAAGAGAATGTTGAAACAGGTATTTTTAACACAACTGCATTTGAATTCTATATGCCAGCATTAGCATCTACACCAAATACTCGATTTTTGCTTTCTATGCGTTTTTCTATGCCTATTCCTGAAACAATTACTGGCGATTCTATATTTACTTGTCGTTTGGGTTATGGAATAGGTTTTTCTAGTATCTTTTTTGATCAAAGAAATAAAAAAGGTCAAGGTTGGACTGGTGCTGTCAATTTATTATTTGGTCAAGATTTTGATATATTATCGATTGAATATATAAAGAATGTTGTTATAATAAATCGTATTGATCTTGGGATGCGTTGGAATTATTTTGTCAATCGAAATTTCGCTTTTGTCTTTGGTTTAGATATAGGTGGTGGATTTTACTTTGATAGGTATAATCGACAAATTACTAATTATGGATATCTTTTAGATGATTATTATTTTGATATCCCTATTCTAGCAGGTATTGTTAATATTGGTTTAACTGTAGGATTTATGTTTTAGTAAATAACAAAAACTCAAATTTCTATTGGATATCTATATTTAGAATACAGTTTTTATAACAAAATACCTGTATATATTCAATAAATATAATACAACAATATCAAAAAGCCTACTCTTAAGAGTAGGCTTTTATTGATTTTCTGTTAAGTAACGAATAATAGCAACTGCTGCTGTTGCTGCTTGGGGGGCTCTTAAAATACGAGTCCCTAGGCTATAACTTTGACATTTCCAAAATAATAACTGATCTATTTCTTTTTGAGAAAATCCACCTTCAGGACCAATAAAAAAAGCATGATCCTTATTATAATTAATATTATTCAAATTTTGTGAAGGAGCACACTCTTCTTCCCAAAATATTATCTTTTGAGAAATATTAGCTAAACTATGTGCTATATCTTTAAAAGAAATAGATTCCATTACTTGACAAGGATATAATCCGCCTACTTTTTTAATTGCTTCATTAGCAATTTTTTGTCTACGCTCTTGTTTTTTGGTAAGTTGTTTGAGATCATATTTGGGAATAGATCGCTCAGCAAAGAAAGGAATTATTTTTTGAATACCGTGTTCTGCAAGTAAAGATATTGTATTATCCATAGCATCATTTTTCAATTCTCCAATAAAAGCAACAGAATGCAATGCTTTTTCTACACCAAATTTACTAGACAGCACTTTTAATTGAATATTTTCTTTATCAATATGAATAATAGATAACTCAAATATTTGTCCTGATCCGTTAGAAGCTTCTAAGATATCTCCTGTATTTACTCTAAGTACTCGTGACAAATGTGATACCTGATCTTCAGGAACAAAAAAAGTTTCATTGATAGAAGGGATTTGAGAAAAATAAAAACGACGCATCTTATAATCCTTAAGATTGAAATTGTTGAATATGACCTCTTACTGAGGCTTGTAGAAAATTAGATAGAATAAGCTGAGCAGCATAACGATCTAAATTTTGTTTGAGTTTTTTCCCACGCTTTCCTGTATTGATAAGAAAATCGCGGGATTCTTTGGAACTGAGAGATTCATCCTGAAGATAAATTGGTAATTGAAAAAGTCTTTCTAATTTTCGGATAAAACCTAAGATATGAGGTGCAATGGTACTTTCTCCATCATGAAGAGGTATACCAACTACAAAACCACCAATATTGTATGTTTGGATAGATTTATTCAAATAGTCCCAAAAATCGAGATTATTAAGGTGAACTTCATGAGGAGAAGAGATAATACGAAGTTCATCTGTAAGAGCCATCCCAATACGCTTCGTGCCATAATCTATTCCCAAGAGCCTACTCATATGAATCTTGGATATCATTGACAATATAATTAGCAACATTTTTGATAGAATCAATACTACCTAAAGTTTCATTTAATTTTTCTTTTGCATCGGACATAAGATAATTTTTCATTTCAGGAGCCATATCTAGATAAAAAATTGCTTCATGATACAATCTATCAGATGTTACTTCAAATTGTAGTATCTCAGGAAAAACTCGAGCATTCAAAAAAACATTTGGGAGACCTACTAATGTTTCATCATTTAAATTTTCAGTTTTTTTGATAGTTTTAAAGGTAAAATCACTTACTTTATAAGTAATTATAGGATACATTCCCATCATTACGGCTTCTAAAGTAATAGTACCTGCACTAACAAAACCGAGAGCACAGTGTGACATAATTTGAAGGCTAGAATCGTCAACAAGATGTACGCAATAGGAAATACCAGATTTTTCTATCTCTTGATTTATTTTTTTTGCTAAATCTTTGTGTGCCAAAGTTATGAGAAAGTCTACATTTCTTTCAACATTTAATCGTAAAGCTGTTTTTAAGAATATAGGAAGTAATTGTTTAATTTCTTGATTACGAGATCCAGGCATTAAAGCTATATATTGTTTGTTAGGATTAAGATTGTTTTTGATAAAAAAATCAGGGTGAGAAATAAAAGTTTTTAATTTTTTGGATAAAGGATTTCCAAAGAAGAAAGAGTTTTTATTATATTTTTTATAAATAGGTAAATCTGGTTGCATATAGCAAAATAATGCATCACACAATTTGGCTATCATGGAGGCGTTTTTAGCTCCCCACATAGAAACCCGAGGAGGAATAAAAAAGTATATTTTGATAGAATTACCAAAAGCTCTGCGTATTTTTTTTGCTGCTAATATACTAAAAACTTCATGATCAACAAGAATCACATGTTTACAATTATTTTTTTTTATATTTGGTACGATACTGTTTAGTATTCTAGAATGTTTGAACAAAAAACGGATAGCTTCGACAAGACCAATGGCTGATAATAAAGAATTATCAGTAGAAACATTGATCAGTCCTTGCTTTTGCATGTGAATACCACCACAACCAACAAATTGACAATGTATCTGATCTTTTATTTGAGTCATGAGTTCTGCAGCAAATATATCACCAGAAACTTCACCAGCAATAATAAAAATAGGAGTAGAATGAGATAGTTTGTTATTTAACATAGGTCCTTCTTTTTTTGTATACAAATTGGTATTATATATTTTGTAATAATAATTTGTTAAATTCACTTTTAGAATTTTCTATACTTGTTTGTTTGGGAATAGTATCATCAAAAATAGTTTTACGATTGCGTATATTAGGCCTAGTAATAACCCCAATGTTATACTCAGCAGTACTATAAATAGAATTTATTTGGTCAGAAACATCTTGAGCATTGTAAAAATTTAATAATGCTTGAGAATCAAAGTAGTCTGCTTGATTACGATTAACAGAAGCATAATTAGCATTAATAACGCCAATATTGTTGTAGGTTTTTGCTAATTGAGTATAGACTTCTTTATGTCTTTTATTATTAAGCTCAGGTTGTGGAATATTATCTTTGAGTAATTTAAATGTATTAGCAGCTTTCGTTAATTCTATTTGTGCTAATTGAGGATTACGAGTTTTGTACAGTGCAGAGCCTAAAGCATAAGCAAGAACAGGATTATTAGGAGTTTCTTTATAAATATCACTCCAAGAGTCAATAGCTTCTTTTGGATTGTCATTTTGGTATTCCAACCATCCATAATTGTAACTTAATAAAGTGTTTTTGGTAGAAGACGGCATCATTGCTTTAGCAATTCTATAATGATATATAGCGGTGCTATGAGCTTTTTTCATATCTCCAAATTCGTTATCCCACATATAATACATATGTCCTAAATTTATGTGAGCTTTGAAATCTTCAGGATTTATATTTAATGCTTTGTCAAACATTTTCTTTGCTTGAACAAGTTTATCACTATTATGACTTGGAGAATAAAGATATAATTCTCCTAAAAGATTGTAACTTTCTCCATGAATAGAATTAAAAACTATAGAATTAGTTAGTAATTCCCCAGCACCTTTAATATCATAAGATAACATTTTGTAGCGAGCAAATTCAAAATAACTAGTACTAACTATATTGGAAATTTCTGTAGGATTAATATTATAATATTGATTCATAATTTTCTGAAGGCTAGGCACTTTGTTGTAGTATTGGTCAAGCATAGGAGATATTTGTCTAAGTATCTGTTCGGATTTTGTTAAATCTCTTTGGTCAGTGTAGTATTTTGCCAATTGATTCATAATATATAAATTAATATGTTTTGGATTTAATTTTGTAATTAATTGAGAAATTAAATCTATCTGTTCTTTGTTTCCAATTCTTATATATATATCTATCATTCTATAATAAGGTGCTGGATCTTTAGAATTGTTAAGAATATACTGTTGATAGACATCAGCTGCTTCATATAATAATTCAGTTTGTTTGTTCTTGTTGTCTATAAAATAATCAGAATAATTAATAAATAAAGATCCTAGAACATCCCAAACTTCAAATTTATTAGGATGAAACGGAGCAAGTTTTTTCATAATAGTAATAGCATTTGTAAAATATTTAGGCCCTAAATTAGTATAAAAACTGCTAGCATTAGTAGCAATAGTAATATTTTGAGGTTCTATAGCTATAGCTGCCAAATGTTTTCTTTCAGCTTCTGCTATTAAGCCTTTAGTATTATAAACATCACCATATTTCATAAACCATTCAGCAATAGGTTTGCCAGCAATTGCATTAGCTTGTTGAAAGAGAGCTTCTCCTTCAACAAAATTATCTTTTTGTACCTCAGCCAATCCTTTATTAAATATAGAATTTACACGCATCGGTTGTGCCAATCCAAACCAAGTAATAATACCTGTTAATAAGAGAATTAATCCGTATAAAGTATATTTTTTTATATTGTAGATAAATTCTGTTTTTAAACGATACATGGTATCTTGATAATCTGCTACATCATTAGCTTGAAAAGAAGCTTTAAGGGTCTGTTTTTCAGATAATTGATAAATATCTGTGGAGTCTGAATTGTTTAATTGTACCAAGAGAGCTGCAATAGTATCTTCTGGAGCGTCAATTAGTAATAAAGATATGAGTTTTTTATAAATATCATTGTATGCTTCTGGATCAGCAATAATTTCTCTAATCTTAAATCTTAAATCTTTATCTATAAAAGAATTTATTTTATATCTTATAGCAAATATTTGTTCTTGTGTAAGAACTAGATCAGTATTAAGGTCTTTTTTTTGCTTATCCCAAATATTAAAATCAACACTTTTATCGAGCACTTCATAATCTGTGGGTGCTTCTAGAGAATGTATAGGAATTTCTAGAGAAGTGTTATTTAATTCTGTTTCCAAAAAATCAGGTGTAGTGAAAGAAAAATCATCTATTTCAGTTTCTTCTATTTTTTCTTGTTCACTTTCAATATTTTGTTCACTGAATTCTTCTGGTAATTCTATATCAAATTCATTTGTATCATCAAGGATATCAGTCAACATTTCTTCATTAAAGGTATTATTTTCTATTTCCTCATCAAACATATCCTCATCAAAGTCTGAGTCATCATTATCGAGAGGATTATCGAAGTCAGTATCATCATTGTCGAGAGGATTATCGAAGTCGGTGTCATCATTATCGAGAGGATTATCGAAGTCGGTGTCATCATTATCGAGAGGATTATCGAAGTCAGAGTTATCATTGTCAAGAGGATTATCGAAGTCGGTGTCATCATTATCGAGAGGA
>JAGUQW010000010.1 GCA_030154445.1 Spirochaetota bacterium
TGAATGTCTCGACTCTGTCATCAATCAAACTCTTAAAGATATTGAAATTATTATTGTCAATGACTGCTCTCCTGATAATTCTGAATCTATTATCCTCGAATATCTTGCTAAAGACCCTCGTATTAAATATATCAAACATGAACAAAATCGAGGTCTTGGTGGAGCTCGAAACACCGGTATTACCAATGCTAAAGGGAATTGGATTGCTTTTGTAGATAGTGATGACTACATAGAATTAAATGCTTACTCAACAATGCTATCTCTTATGGATAAGTATAAGGTAAATTTAGGTGTTTTTAGTGTTATTAATTTTGATAATCTTACAAAGATAGAAACTTATGATCCATATTTTGATATAAATTTTTCTACCCCTATAATTTTTAATAATCAAAATACTATTTATACTTGTCCGACAGCTTGGAATAAAATATTTAAATTATCAGATCTTATCTCTCACAATCTAAGATTTCCAGAACATCTCAAACATGAGGATGAAGAATTTTGGTTTAAATACATAGTTACTGTAGAACCCCTTATTGTTGGTTCCAATAAAAAATTGTATCATTATCGTCAACGAGTTGATTCTATTATGGGACAAAGACATCTATCTCGTAAAGACTTTCCTCAAATAAGTCTCAATATTTATTTATTTTTACAGCAAAATAACAAAGAGCCTCTTTATAGACAATATTTTTTATCATCAATCTTACAATGTATATATGAGCAATATCAAGAAACAGATCCTATGTATAAGAGTATATTCCAACAAGAGATGCAACAACTGTTACACAATATGAAAATAAGCAAAAAAGAGCTAGAACAATATCCAAATTTGAATTTGTTTTATGTTGACAATCCTGTATCTCAAGATATTATATATAACTATATGTGCCTACCATCTAACTCTTCACACGACAAATGGTATTGTTTTGGACAATTATCTCGTACACAAAAAATAAAGAAAATACTCATCGTTTTATCCAAAAAAATACTCATCTACCCTATTCTCAAAAAAATATTCACTATCATAAGGAAATAAA